>NZ_JAOPHO010000008.1:0-92456 GCF_033141925.1 Peribacillus sp. CSMR9 | reverse complement strand
TCTTCATCTGAAAACTGATAGTGGCCAAGCTGATTCCGTTCTACCTCCATGTTCAATTGGGTGACCCAGCGTTGAATCGTACTATGGGAAACATTCAGTAACCGGGCAACTGCACTTGTATTCATCGAGATTCCCCCTTTTGTTGTTGAATTCGATAAGTATGAGGCAATTCCTTTACAGATGACAAAACAAGTATTCATTCGGCAAAGAAAGTGGATTTCCTACGTAATTTGCATGAGGACCGATCCGAGAAGGAATACTCTTGGAGCCGGTTTTGGCAAATGGTGAGCCTTGTTAGGAGATTTAAGAAGAAGCATTTGTGATGGTGTGGCTTGATGGTCAATCAAACTATAAAGGGAAAATGATTCATATGTCGAATTACCCTTTGAAGAAGAAAAAAGGAGGAATAGTATGAACAGAATTAACCTTATAACTTTAGGTGTTAAGGATATCAATGAATCCTTAAGGTTTTATCGGGATGGGTTGGGATTTTGCACATCGATAAAAGAGGAAGAACCAGCAATCGTTTTTTTTAATAATGCAGGAACGAAACTTGCTTTGTATCCTTTAGAGGAGCTAGCAAAGGACATTAATGAGAAAGCACCGCCTAAGAAACATGGTTTCCCGGGGCTTACGCTCGCTTATAATGCTAAATCAATAGAAGAAGTGGATGAAGTGATCAACAAGGCTGAAAAGGCCGGGGGAATAATCGAGAAATCACCTCAAGATGTTATTTGGGGAGGATACAGCGGATATTTTTCAGACCCCGATGGTTACTATTGGGAGGTTGCGTATTCGAAGGATTGGAGTTTTGATGAAACGGATATGCTCATTATAAAGTAACGCGCACTGCGGAAGGGCTGGAAAATCAAAAGACATGGACCTTCCCTATGCCTTCAGAAGTTGGATCATAAAAAGGGCTGTTGCCTTGCCACTGCCTATACGGGAGTGGCTAGTCAACAGCTGGTAATCATCATGTGCCTTTTACTGTGAAACTACATGCTTGGCAAGTTCTTTACTTATTTGATTGCCCATTCGCTTCGATTGCTCAGTCGCCTCTTGTACACAGGCAATGAATGCTTCTTGCACTTGATGTGCTTGAAGTGCTTTCAGACCTGCTTCAGTCGTTCCGCCTGGTGAAGTTACTTCCTTTCTTAGCACGGCAGGCGTTTTAGGTGATTTCTGTAACATATCGGCCGCACCCATCAGTGTCTGGAGAATCAATTGCTTCGCTGTTTCGGAATCGAGACCTATTTTTTCTGCTGATTTTTCCAATGCTTCGACCAAGTAATATATATAAGCCGGCCCGCTTCCTGATAAGCCTGTTACCGCATCTAGCTGGGCTTCGCCAACGACAGCTACGGTTCCTACCGTTTCAAAAAGGGTAATCGCCGTTTGTAATTGCGATTCTTTCGTGTGACCATTAGCCGCAAGGGCAGTTGCTGATTTTCCTACAGCTGCCGATGTATTAGGCATGGCTCGGACGATTGAGAACTGTTTGTTGGCGACTCCTTCCAAACTTGTTGTATGAACCCCGGCCACCACGGAAATGAACAGCATTTCTTCGCGAATGTATTCTTTTATTGATTGCATCGTTTCTAAAATATCTTTCGGTTTCACCGCCAGTACGACAAGGTTTGCATTCTGTACTAATTGCTGCAGCGATCTTGTGGCAGTTACACCGTATTCTTTCTTTAAATAATTTAACCGGTCATCATTGGATTTATTTGTTACAAAAATATTTGCTGGATCAATTACCTGTTGAGTCACCAGCCCCGAAATGATGGCTTCTGCCATTGATCCAGCCCCGATAAATGCGATTTTTTTCATATTTCTCGCTCCTTTTTCTTTTAAATTTTCGGTCTTTTTTTAAAAACAAAAAGACCCCTCATCCAATAAAGGACGAAAGGTCTAGCTTCCGTGGTACCACCTTTGTTCAACTTTTCCATAACAAATAAACAGAAAAGCTGCACTTGATTCCTCTAACGCGGGAATTACGTCAGGTTTTCCTGAAGGCTCATAAGGTAGGTTCAATAATGAGGGGGCGATGAAGCCTTTCAGCACATTCCGAGCTTCACTCTCTTTACGCCATCAATAAATTTACTTGGCCTTAATCAAAGCCATCCGTCTTTAATTACTTGTGATTATGAAGGATATATCAGTACTCTGTCAATGATAATATATGCATGGACGACAAAAAATAGACATGAATTATGTGAAAATAATGACAGTGATTAAAAATACATGTAAAATGGTAATTATACCTACATTTTATTGATAAGTGTACTAAAAATCCTGTCTAGCGTATAAAAAGATTTATATAAATATAATTTCTAAGGTGGAAAAGATTATGGCGAATTGGAATGGAGATATCGCAAAACTTGCATTGCCCACGCCATTTGCAGTGGGCGATGTAAATGTTTATGTTGTTAAAGGGGATGCTTTAACGCTAATTGATACTGGAGTTAAAACAAAACGATCAAAGGAAGCCTTGACTAATGGACTTGGTGATTTGGGTCTGGAACTGACTGATATCGAACAAATCATTTTAACCCATCATCATCCTGATCATGCAGGTGCACTCGATTTCTTTGAAAAGGATATCCCTGTTTATGGACATAAAAACAATCAGCGCTGGCTGACTATCAGTGATGAGTTCCTTGAAACCCATAATCGTTTTTTTCTTGATTATGCCACGAAGTTTGGAGTGGCAGAAGAGCTGAAAAATAAACTGATCCATAACCGCGACGAAATCAGCTTCCTTAGTCAACGGAAGCTGCATGGATATTTGGCTGAGGGGGATGAGCTTCCTGGTCTTCCAGGCTGGAAAGCGATCGAGACTCCAGGGCATGCGCAAAGCCATTTATCCTTTTACAGGGAAAGTGACGGTGTCATGATCGCGGGTGATCACTTGCTTGCTAAGATTTCACCTAATCCTTTAATGGAACCGCCTTTACTTCTGGGCGGTAAGAGGCCTCGTCCGTTACTGCAATATAATGCATCACTTCAGAAATTATTGGATTTTTCCATATCCACTGTATACTCCGGACATGGAACTGAAGTGGAAGGAGATGCGGTTGCTGACTTGATTCAATATAGATTCGAGCGGCAGCATAACCGGGCCATGCAGGTGAAAAGCATGCTTCAAGATAAACCTTTATCGGTCTTTGAAGTATGTCAGCAGCTTTTTCCGAAAGTTTACCTTCAGGAAGTGGGCCTGACACTTTCGGAAACGGTTGGTCAGCTGGATTATTTAGAAGATTTGGGTGAAGTCGAAACAGAAATCCAATCAGGGGTCATTCTGTATTCAATCGCTTAATGTTCTCAAGGAGGCTCACTTTTTTGAATAAGTTACAAGGGAAAGTTATTGTTATTACCGGTGCTTCCGGAGGGATTGGCAAGGAAGTTGCAATCCAAAGTGCAAAGCAGGGAGGCCGTCTCGTCCTCTTGGCCAGAAGCCTGGATAAATTACAACAGCTAAAGAATGAACTAATCAACCAATATGGGATTGACGCATATGCCTATAAGCTTGACGTTGCAGATACTGATCAGGTGACAAGGGTATTCAATGACATCCATGAACAAATAGGTGAAGTGGATGTATTGGTCAATAATGCCGGTTTCGGCACGTTTAAAGAAGCGCAGGATACGGAATTAAATGAAACGAAAGCAATGTTTGCTGTTAACGTCATTGGATTAATGGCCTGCACAAAGCTGGTTCTTCCGTATATGAAGCGGAGAAAATCGGGGCATATCATCAATATCGCTTCACAGGCCGGTAAAATTGCCACTCCTAAATCAACATTGTATTCTTCGACCAAGTTCGCAGTTCTTGGCTATTCAAACGCACTTCGGCTCGAGCTAATGGAAGATCATGTTTTTGTGACCACCGTCAATCCTGGGCCCATAGAAACGAATTTCTTTAACATTGCGGATGAATCAGGGACATATTTAAAGAATGTTGAAAAATTCATGCTTAACCCTGAAGATGTCGCGTCCAAAATCGTAGCAGCGATGCTGACCAATAAGAGGGAAATCAATCTCCCTGGCTGGATGAATTTAGCTGGGAAATGGTATAACATGTTTCCAAAGATCACCGAATCTTTAGGGAAAAAAGCATTCTTCAAAAAGTAGGCCAGACTTTCTATAGCGCTACAAGGCGAATAAGGTCAGCAATAGATAAAACAAAAGGGGAATGTCCAATGACATTCCCCCTTTGTTTGAAAAAATTTGAATAAATTGGTAACCATTTCATTGGGAAAACCGTCTATTTTTTAGGAGGGATTTTCATGAAGATGATCGTAAACCTTTATATATATATAATTGTTGCCTTTATTCTGGCTAGCTGTCAATCTTCTGATAGGAATATGCATGAGGCCATTGATAAGGGGGAAAAAGGTTTCATTACGGATCTTGACGATAAAGGATTTTGGTTAAAGGGACGTACTACAAGGTGACCAATGATACATATATTCAAGATCAACATGGGAATGATCTCGATTATGCTGACCTGGAAATCGGGATGAAAGTGAAACCATGGCACCGGGGCGGGGTCAAGAAAACATTTCCTGGGAAAGCGGAAGCGGAATTGATTCTTGTTTTGACGGATGCAAAAAGCTTAGCCGAACAAAGGGCGGTAACTGCTGCCATCGATCATGTCAGCAAAGCGGAAAGTCAGCGATTCATGATTCTCGAGGTCAGCCATTTGCCCTCAGAACATGTATATAATATCGAAATGATGAATCGTTCCAACTTAGATTCTTCATTCATGGTGACAGTTGAGGATTTAACGGATGAAATACTATATATAAAATAAAAGAAATGAATAAAACCGGACTGACTCATTTATGAATTCTGTCCGGTTATTTTATGGGAATCCGCTCACGTCCTGGATTTTATAAAGTTTTCGCACCTAAATATTTTGGTTTCCAATAAGAATTATCCATATCCGCGATGGCTATTCCTTTTGAAGATGTAGCACTAATGAATTGACCATTTCCGATATAGATCCCAACATGTGATACTCCTGTTCTTCCAGAAGAAGTATCAAAGAATACAAGATCACCTTTAGATGGTGAAGATACTTTTAACCCTGTATTTGAATAGAGCAATGATGTTGTACGTGGTAAGGTAATTCCTTGTGATTTCTGGAATACATAATAAATGTAGCCTGAACAGTCGAATCCAGTTGGTGTTGTCCCGCCCCATTTGTAGGGTTTGCCGATTAAGGTTTTTGCATAGCTGATTAGGCTTGTATTATTGACATTATAAACACCAAGCGCATTAAATGTGCCTCGGCCGGCAATTCCGTCGGCAGTTAATCCTTTAGCTTTTTGGAATTTTTTTACTGCAGATGTGGAATACGTGCCGTAATATGTAGTCAGTGAACCTGAATATGTGAAATAACCTTTGGTTTTTAAAAGTTGTTGTAGTTGTTTGACATCGCTATGTGTCATTCCGGGTCTGAGGGTTTGATCTCCGATATTTGCAAAGGCTTGCAGTGGGGTTAGCATCATGGCAGATGCAACAGCAGCTGAAGCGATCCATTTCTTCATAATTTTCATTTCCTCTCTATCTATCTCTCTTTTATTCTTAACAATATTATCCTACAATACCATTATGACAATTAGACATAATTTTGGTTACAGTTTCATTACAAAAAATGAGTAGTAAGACTGAAATTAAATGGACGAAAGACTGTTGAAAGCGGTGAGGGAAATTTAAAAAACTAAGCCTTTTGACTCATTCTGGATTATTCAAGCTCCTAATTGATCTGTTCTTAAAAAAACTATATGGATAATCAGTTTAAAATTGGTATTTAATCCGTTTTTAGGGTTCATTATATTTTTAAAGGAAATTGCATTAAAAAGTAGAAAATTGTATGAAAACTTCCATTGAACAAGAACGTATATTCGGTTAAAGTTATGAATATAATAAAAGCGAACGTATATTCTTGTTAGGGTGAAGAAATGATGGATTATGGGACAATGCCGAAACAATCAATTATGTGTATCGATATGAAAAGTTTTTATGCAAGCTGTTCAGCGGTCATGCTTGGTCTGGACCCACTCGATTGTTATCTGGCGGTGGTTGGTGATTTGAAGAGGACGGGGAGCATTGTGCTTGCGGCTTCCCCAAAGATGAAGAAGGAATTTGGCATCAAGACAGGTTCGCGGAGGTTTGAGATTCCGAATGATCCAAGGATTGTCGTCGTTGAACCCAAAATGGCGACCTATTTAAGGGTCTCGACGGAAATCACCCGCTTGTTCAACCGTTATGTGCCCAAAGAAGCGATTCACGTGTATAGTGTGGACGAAAGTTTTGTGAAAGTCGATGGTGCCGCTTCTTTATGGGGAGATGCCCAGGTGATAGCTGAAAAGATAAAAGATGAAATCGAACGGGAATTACAGCTCCCCTGTGCCATTGGAATTGGTCCGAACATGCTTATGGCAAAACTTTGCCTTGATTTGGAAGCCAAGCATAAAGGGATTGCGGAATGGAAGTATGAGGATGTGCCGAACAAACTTTGGCCGATTGCCCCGCTTCGTGAAATGTGGGGAATCGGCAGGCGCGTAGAAAAAACCCTTCATGGAATGGGCATATTCACGGTCGGGCAGCTTGCCAATTATGATCTTGAATTACTTGAAGCGAAGTTCGGAATTATGGGCAATCAGCTTTACCACCATGCGTGGGGAATCGATTTATCGGATATGGGGGCGACAATCATCGAAGGGCAAGTCAGCTTTGGCAAAAGTCAAATCCTGCTAAGGGATTATAAGGAGGAGCATGAGGTCAAGCAGGTCATGCTGGAAATTTGCGAAGAGGTTGGAAGAAGGGCACGCACCCACCGCAAGGCAGGAAGGACGGTCAGCTTAAGCATTGGTTACAGCAAGGATGAGTTTGGCGGAGGTTTCCATCGTTCGCGTTCGATTAGTGAACCGACTAACATTACGATGGAGTTATATAAAGTTTGCCTGGAGCTTTTTCATGAGAACTATAAGCAAAAAACGGTTCGGAGCATAGCGGTCACACTCTCGAATATTGTGGATGATAACGAAATGCAGCTGACTTTATTTGATGCTTCGCGCTGGAAAAAGCGGGAATTGAGTTACACGGTTGATCGAATCCGCCATAAATATGGACCCAAATCGTTATTGCGTGCAGTTTCGTATACGGAAGCGGGTACAGCCGTTTACCGAAGCAGGCTGCTTGGTGGACATAAGGCGTAAGGTCGACTTTGAAGGGAGGGAAAAGAATGATTCGTGATCGCGGCCGTATCAAATGGACATCGATGATGTTGCCGGAGCATGTGAAGATGCTCCGGGAGTGGGTGGTGGAGGATGGCCATGAAACGAAGCGCATCCTTGATGAGCAGCAACTGGAAGAAATGAATGTGGTAATGGGGGAAGCGATGGAGGAAAGAAAGGATGTCACGATCGCTCATTATGAAGGAAACCGGTATCAGCTGTTAATCGGCAGGATCCATTATTATAATGAGCTCACCCAAAAGCTTCATATCGTCGATCGCTTTCAGCAGGCTCACTATATCAAGCTTTCCGATATAGCGGATGTAAGGATAATGGAATGATGAGCGGAAGGGCTGTTCTCGAGGGACAGCCTTTCATATTCGAAACGATATCGGTTCTTTTTAATGTATTTTCTTCTTGGTGAAAGGGGATCATCGGGGCAAAAGATAATCTGGGCGATCTTGCAGAAGGAAGCAGTATCATTAACAGAAACATTTTTATCGTTTATAATAGGGAATGCAAAGATATCGGGAGGCATGGATCATGTATATTGAATGGACGGAAAGAGCGGCTGAGAAAATAGCCGATAAGGTTCAGGGAAAAGAAGGATATTTACAGTTGAAATATGATACTGATGGCTGTGGCTGCGTGGTAAGTGGTGTGACCGCGCTATGGCTGGTCAACGAACCTGAAGAAGGTACCGAAAAAGCGGAAACGAACGGAATTCCCCTATATGTTGAGAAATCAAAAATGATTTTTCTGGATGAAGTCATGAAAATAGACTTTGTTCCGGAAGCGAACAGCTTTCAATTAAAAAGTCCGAATCAAATCTTAAATCCGAGGATGAGCTATTTTAATAAAATCTAACTAGAAAAGAGGGAATCGTGGATACCCTCTCTTTTTCTGCTCAGACAAGTTTGAGAAACTGATCGATTTGATTTTCATATTCTTTTGGATTTTCATTATAAGATTGAGCGTGGGCCCCTTTTTTAGCGATGTACAGCTGCTTTGGGCCCTCTTTTGCTGCATATAATTCCGCTGTCATGGAAGCGGGAATGAAGCTGTCGTTTTCACTATGGATGAAGAGCACAGGGTTTCGGATGTTTTTCATATAATCGATGGGGGACACTTCATTTGTCCAATATCCATCACGGAGTTTGATGAACGTACGCCCAAGCGGAAACACGGTCCAAGAGGGAAATGGGATTTCAAGCTTGAGCTGGTGTTTGATCTGATCCTCGAAATTTGAAAATGGACAGTCGGCAATGTAAAAATCAGCACCATCTTCAAGCATTCCGGCATATAAAAGCAAGGTTACGGCCCCCATGGATTCTCCATGAATGCCAATATGAAGATCGGAACCTTTACGTCTTTTCAATTCATCGATTACGGCCTTCAGGTCGAATTTTTCATAATGTCCATAACTGCTCGTCTTGCCACCAGAATCCCCGTGCCGCCGGTGGTCATAAATGATGGCGTTGAAGCCGCGCTTAAGAAAAATATTCATGTACTTAATCGAATTGACTTTGTTTTCCGTCACACCATGAGAAATGACCACCCATTTATTGGTGTCATGCGGTTCGATGAACAAGCATTTCAAGGAATATCCGGATGGTGAGGGTACCCAAATTTCCGTTTTAGGCAGATTATCAAAATCCTCCCTGATCAGGCGTTTAGCCATGATTTCACGATTCTGGATATAATCGGTTTCCTTCTTTTTCATGTACATGATCCGATTGGAAAAATAAATGCCGACGCCGATGATATAGGTTAGAATTCCAGCTATTGCAAACCACCATTTTTTCATGAAGGGTCCTCCTCGGTTGATTTTCTTTATTTTACCATGAGGGAAATGGGAAAACACTGTTTGAAAACCATAACGAGGAAAACGGCAGTCGTGATATAATAATTTCAAATAAATGGCCAGGAGGTTTTAAGGATGAAAAAGAAACAGCCGCGAAATCAAAATCAAAGCAAAAACCAAGATAAAGATTCATCATCATTGAAACTTGGTGATATGATCAATCAAGATATCATGTCCCAGCTTCGTCAAAAGCAAAAGGAACTGAATGAGGCTGAACAGGAGAAAAGGGCAGCGGAGGAAGAAAGAAAACGCGAAGAAAGAAAGCAGCGGGAGAAGAACAAATCATTCGAGGAGCTATTGGGTGAAAGCGATATGAACTGGAAGAACTATAAATAAAGAAAAAAGGGGGCAGTGTAGCCCATCCACAGGAAGAACCATTCTAAACGGATAGGGGAACACCCCTTACTGATATTCCTTTATTTTATAAAGCATAACGATTATATTTAAGATAAGTTCGATATGCATTCATATCGGATGGACTACTACTAGCTGGTGATGTGATGAAAAGTAAAATGTTGGAAAATCAATTATGTTTCCTTCTATATGCAAGTTCAAGGGAAATGACGAAGAAATATAAACCTCTGCTTGATAAACTCGAAGTGACATATCCTCAATATCTCGTTCTTCTTCTACTATGGGAACAGGATACACTTACAGTAAAAAAGCTAGGGGAGCTGCTTGCCCTCGACTCAGGAACGCTTACCCCCATGTTGAAACGAATGGAGCAGAATGGCTTGATTGTCCGTGAACGTTCCATTGAAGATGAACGGTCTGTCATGATTAAGTTGACGGAAAAGGGGCTTGGTTTACAGGAAGAGGCCTGTTTCATTCCCGATCGCATTTCGGCTATATCGGGTGAGGATAAGAGGGTGGTTGAAGATTTGAAAGCTTCGCTGATCCAACTATTGAAAACATTACAGGAATTATAGCAAAAAGACGCTTGGGAATCCCAAGCGTCTTTTTGTCGGATTTAATCTACCTCTATTTCGAAGGCGACGTCCACATTGCCGTTGATTGCTTTTGAATAAGGACACATTTGATGTGCTTTATGAACAAGGGTCTCAAATGTCTCTTTATCAATCCCGGATCCCTTCACAGCCAAAGTTACAGCCAAGCTGTACTGATGCATCTCACCCATCAAAAGACTGACGCTTGCAGTGACTTTGGAATCGAAAGAAACGCGTTCAATTTTACCAACTGATTGTAAAGCACTATCAAAACATGCAGCATATCCAGCTGCAAAAAGCTGTTCCGGATTAGATGCTTCAGGCATCTGTTTAGCCCTAGGTGTTCCAGGCATCGCAATATCAACCGTGAAGTTGCCGTCAGCAGAAATTGCCGTTCCTTCTCTTCCGCCATCAACTGTTACAGATGTTGTAAATAATGTTTTTGTCATCATTTTTCCCCCTATTTAATCTTTCGATTGTGCACAATTGAATTGTACAACATCATTTATAGAATGGCAATGAAAAAAGTTGAAAAACAATAATGATGGGAAACTTGAAAACGGTACAGAAGCAGTATGGCCAAGTAAACGATAAAACGATGGAACGGAAATAGGCTGCCCCTCCCGTTGGTTAAACGAGGTAAGGCAGCCTACAAAACGTCCTTTGAAACAATCAGTTCAGTTCATCATTTTTTATTCCCGGTGACTTTCATATTTGTTCGCTTTGGTCAACTGCTTCAAGATATCAAGCTCGGTTTTGGACAGTGAGGAGCTGTTAGCGGCCTGGCAGTTTTCCCGGAGTTGCTGTACCGAGCTTGCGCCTGGTATAACGGTAGCGACGCTTTGATGGGACAAAACATATTGAAGTGCCGTTTCATTAAGCTTCCTATCAGAAAGTTTGTCCTTTATTTGCGGAAGCAAATCTTTAAGTTCGTGATAGCTATAGTCAAGGTATCCATCCTCGTTTGCCTTTTTAAGCATTTTCTCACTAAGCAGCCCTTTAGCAAGAGGCCCGCGGGCGATGATGCTTATCTGATTGTTGGCCAAAAGGGATATCCACTCTTCTGGGCGGCGATCGAGTAGATTATACTGCATCATAACGGAATCAAGCTCAGACTTTTCAGTGAATTCCTTGATTACATTCGGACGAATTGAGGAAATTCCATAATATCGGATATATCCATCTTTTTTTAGCTCTTCAAATGCTTCTGCTGTTTCTTCGATATTGTCTGAAGTGGTGCCTCCATGTAACTGATAAAGGTCGATATAATCAGTGCCCAATCGTTTTAAGCTATCTTTTACTGCCGTTTTAATATAAGCGCCAGATGGATCCCAGCTCCAGGCATCCTTATTTTCATTCCAACGGTTTCCAACCTTGGTGGCTATGTATACCTTATCGCGGACCGATTTTAAATTCTTTCCGACGATTTCTTCATTCATACCGAAATCATATAAGTCAGCAGTATCAAAATAATTGATTCCTTCATCTAAAGCGGCCTGTATGATTTCGGATGCCTGATTTTCAACAGTCCCCAATGACATGCATCCGAGCCCGATTTCAGATACTAGCATTTCTGAATTCCCTAGTTTGCGTTTTTTCATGTTATCCACTCCCTTTACATTCATTGTAAAGGAGAAATCCATTCCACTCAAAGAATTCACTTGATCCGTTTTAAAGGAGTGGGTGGCACCTGATGGTGTATGTCGGCAATCCAATCATTGATATAGACATATTGATTTTGCAATTGTTTTAATTTTTGAATGATTTCCCAACTCTTTCCGGATAAAGTAACGCTTTTTTCCAATACGTAAACCTTCATTAAATCGCCCTCCCTCTCTATTATGGTAAAATGTATGAGGAATCATGCTGAAATTAGAACAAGGAGTGGTCAGGATGAAAAAATTTGAAGAAAAAACGCTGTCTTCGGAAAAAATCTTCACAGGAAAGGTAATCAGCCTGCAAGTGGATGATGTAGAGCTTCCTGATGGGAAAACGGGTAAACGTGAAATAGTGAAACATCCGGGAGCAGTTGCCATCATAGCTCTTACGGCAGAAAATAAAATCATCATGGTTGAACAGTACCGTAAAGCGCTGGAGAGAAGTTTGGTGGAAATCCCTGCAGGAAAGCTGGAAAAAGGCGAAGAACCGGTCCTATCGGCAAAACGGGAGCTTGAAGAGGAGACAGGTTATGAATGCGAAAAAATGGAGCACATCATATCCTTCTATACATCCCCAGGTTTCGCCGATGAATTGGTTCACCTGTATGTGGCCCACAATTTGAAAAAGAAAGAAAATGCGGCCCCGCTGGATGAAGATGAATTTGTCGAGATGATGGAACTCACGTTGGAGGAAGCCCAAACTTATATGGCTGAAGGGAAGATCCAGGATGCCAAAACGGCATATGCCGTTCAGTATCTGATGTTGAAAAAGGCGACATCATAAATGAAAGAGTTTTACGCTGACCTCCATATCCATATTGGCAGAACGAGAAGCGGAAGGGCCGTGAAAATAACAGGTGCTAAAACGTTAACCTTCAGCAATGTGCTGCAAGTGGCAAGTGAAAGGAAGGGCCTTGATCTAATCGGGATAATCGATTGCCATTCTCCTGAAATTATCGAAGAGATCGAAGCGGGAATTCAGGATGGCGAAATCACGGAAAAGATTGAAGGCGGTCTTCAATACAAGAATACAACCATCATTCCAGGCTCGGAGATAGAAATTTATGATCAGAATTGTAATGGACCAATCCATGTCCTCGCCTATTTTCCCACTTTAAAAGCGATGAAGGAATTCTCATCATGGATGAGCGGCCATGTTAAAAATATCACATTAAGCTCGCAAAGGATTTATTGTGATGGAAGAACGTTACAAAAGATGGTGAAGTCATTGGGCGGCCTGTTTATCCCGGCACATGTTTTCACCCCATTTAAAAGCTTATACGGGAAAGGGGTGCGATCCAGTCTGACTGAAGTATTAGACCCGGAGCTAATTGATGCCATCGAACTTGGTTTAAGTTCAGATACAGAAATGGTCAAGGATATCGAAGAGTTGGAATCCTATGTATTCGTGACAAATTCTGATGCGCATTCGCTTGGGAAAATCGCTCGTGAATATCAAAAAATCCAGCTTGAAGAACCAAGTTTCAATGAGTTGGCAAAAGCCCTTCAAGAAAAAGAAAATCGAAAAGTAACCGTCAATTATGGTTTGAACCCCTTATTGGGAAAGTATCATCAAACCGTATGTTCAGGGTGTTTACACCAGGTATTGAGGGATAGTGAAAAATGTCCTGAGTGTGGTAATAAGTCCATTATAAAAGGGGTGTCATCCCGGATCAAAGAACTCTCCATTTTCAAAAAGAACGGAAGATATGGGAGGGAAAGACCGCCATATATCCACCAAGTACCACTTGATTTCATCCCAGGCCTTGGACCTAAATCCATGGAAAAACTGCTGGTGGCATTTGGAACCGAGATGAATATCCTTCATGAAGTTACGCTTGAACAGCTCATGGAAATCGTTCCTGAAAAATTGGCGGGCTACATCGATTCTGCAAGGAAAGGGACGCTTTCTTTTGAAGTGGGGGGCGGAGGCAAGTATGGAAAGGTCAAAAAGGAAAGCTAACCTGAAAAAAAGTCCTGACAGATGAGATGGTTAACTGTCAGGACTTTTTTTAGTATGTTGTTTTTGCATAAATTGAGGTGTCCCGCAATTCCTTGCCATCTGCACTTAGACAGTCATACCGCAAAGTTCCTTCAAAGGTATACCCTAGCTTCTCGGGAATCCGTCTGCTGGCAATATTCTTAGGGTCACAGCGGATTTCGACCCGCTTAGCACCATAATGGTAAAAAGCGAATTTGGTTAACTTCTCTATCGCTTCCGTTATGTACCCTTGTTTACTGTACCTCGTATCAATCCAATAGCCAATTTCAAATTTAGGGATATCCCAGTTAATTCGATGCAGACCAGTGGAGCCGATGAATTGGTCGTCTTCTTTCCTATAAATATGAAGTCTAATATCCTCTTTTAAAATAAAGTCCGCAAAAGCCTTCAGAACATTCCGTTCTAAAGTTTCCGAAGAGGCATCCTGATGGGCAAAGGGCAGCCACTGTTTCAATTCATATTTAGAATGGACAATGGCTTCGTAAACGTCAATGCCATCACCAGGCTGACAAGGCCTTAGATATAATCGAGGGGTTTCAATCTTCTCTGGGAAATCCATTAATATAGCTTTCATATCCTGCCTCCATATAATTAATATGGAAAATTATAACACGAATACAGTTAAAGGTGTTCTGCTGATGGGAAAGTTTTCTTAGCATAAATGAGAGAGTGAAAACATAGATTCTAGTAAGCGGAGTTGGGAGGATGAAAGATGAAAAAAAAATCTGTCGTACAAAATGCCGTAATGAAACATATTAACGAACATTCCTCATTATATGTCTTTATCACCGTGCTTTTTTTGATGGGTGTCATTTTTGGGGCAGTACTGGTGAATAGTTTGAGCTTTACCCAAAAGGAGGACTTGTTCTATTATTTATCGCAATTTTTCGGACAAGTTTCCAAAGGTGAATTTGCATCTTCGCATGATATGTTCAGCCAAAGTATTATGCATAATATAAAATATATCGGCGTCATCTGGATTCTCGGAATATCGGTCATAGGTTTGCCGGTCATCTTGGTTTTGTTATTTATAAAAGGAATGGTTGTTGGATTCACAGTCGGCTTTTTAGTCAATCAAATGGGATGGAGTGGGTTCTTATTATCGTTCGTCGCCATTCTGCCCCAAAATATATTCATAGTCCCGATATTCATCGTGATAACCGTCCTTGCCGTCTCACTATCAATGAAAATGATCAGCCGGATTTTCCTTAAGCAGGTCCGTGAGCCGCTTAAGCCGATAATATCACGGTATATTTTCTCGTTGGTTTTGTCGGGGTTATTTTTGATAACAGCTGCTGCATTTGAAGCGTACCTATCCCCTTCTTTAATGAAAAATGTCGTAAGCTTATTGGGTAATTGATGGAAAATTGCCCTTCCCGTAATTTTTTTTATCATTAACAAGAAATCTATTTTGACAGTTTTCCCTCTTTTGATATAATGGATAAGATAGCGGCGCGGGAGGGAATATTAGGTATGGAAATAGAAAATAGAATTGATAGGATAAAAAAGCAGTTGCACTCGTCCAGCTACAAATTAACGCCTCAGCGAGAAGCGACCGTCCGCGTTTTACTTGAGCATGAAGAGGATCATTTAAGCGCAGAAGACGTTTACCTCCTTGTTAAAGAAAAGTCGCCGGAAATTGGATTGGCAACAGTTTACCGTACGCTAGAGTTGCTGACTGAATTGAAGATAGTAGATAAAATTAACTTTGGAGACGGGGTTTCCCGTTATGATTTAAGACAAGAAGGAGCTGCGCATTTCCACCATCATCTTGTTTGTGTGGAATGTGGCGCGGTAGATGAGATCCAAGAAGACCTGCTTGAAGACGTAGAAGACATTGTGGAACGCGACTGGAACTTCAAGATAAAAGACCATAGATTAACCTTTCATGGCATTTGCCATCGATGTCATGGCAAAGAAGAAAATTAAGGTGAATGAAGTCGGACCTTTTCCATTTGATGGAGAAGGTTTTTTGCATTTTTAAAAGGCTAAAAACCTATTGCGAGGCATCTCAAGAAAAATATCAGGATGAAGAATGATTTTTTTCACGTAAAGGCTGTTTTTGCTTTCTCCTTGCCGAAACACGTATAAAACTTGTCCTGTTGGGCATAGATTGATACAAAGGATCGAATGGGAGGGGAAAGATGATGAAAACATCCTTATCGCTTGTTTTGCATACGGCTAAAGTGATGATTCTCTTTGTTAGCTTCACTGTTCTTTTTTATATAGGAATGGTATGGTTGAATCAGGAATATCAAAGTTATCATCGTTATGATGAGCCCAAAGGTATGGCTGTAAAAGTATCAAAGGCAGTTGATACGGGTGATGATGCATGGCTTGAACGCTTAATGTTGTTTTATTTAAACGGGGAGTAATGAATATGGAGAATCAAATTAGGGATTTCATTCATTTTTTAACCATTGAAAAAGGACTTGCCAAGAATACGCTCGTTTCCTATGAGCGCGACTTAAGATCATATTGGAGCTATCTGAAAGATGTTGAAACCATTAACGACTGGAATGATTCACGGCGGGTGAACATCTTGCATTTTCTCGTCCATTTGAAGGGTCAAGGGAAATCATCGAAGACGGTAGCGCGCCATATTGCCTCCATTCGATCTTTTCATCAATTTCTTCTAAGGGAAAAGGTAACCGATCAGGATCCGTCCATACATATAGAAACGCCAAAGCCGGAACGAAGCCTTCCAAAAGTATTAAGCATGGAAGAGGTTGAAGCATTATTGGAAGCCCCGAAGATATTGGATGAATTCGGATTGCGCGATAAGGCGATGCTGGAACTGATGTATGCGACAGGTATGCGTGTCAGTGAATTGATATCCATGGATGTGGGGGATGTCCATGGATCGATGGGTTTTGTCCGTTGCGTAGGGAAAGGAAAAAAAGAGAGGATCATTCCGATTGGGCAAACGGCATTGAGTGCCATTGAACATTATATGGAAGGGGCTCGAGGGAGATTGGCCAGCACCAAGCACAGGACTGATTCACTTTTTTTGAATCATCATGGCAACAGGCTGACAAGACAGGGATTTTGGAAAATTCTAAAAAAACTTGTAAAATCGGCACAAATAGAAAAAGAAATTACACCACATACACTGCGTCATTCTTTCGCGACACATCTATTGATGAATGGGGCTGATTTACGTGCCGTCCAAGAAATGCTGGGTCATGCGGATATTTCGACAACTCAAATTTATACACATATTACGAACGTACGGATCAAGGATGTATATTCAAAATTCCATCCGCGAGCTTAAAAAAATAGTAGAATGATAGAAAGGTTGTGAATTTAACTGCGAGACAGTTAAAGGGAGCAGCCTTTTTTTTATGGACCGGGCTGCAAAATGGATGCAGACGATTCTCGCACCATCTGATGGCACTTTGTTTCATTTCGAAATATATTATTTGTCTCAATCAAGGGTAATCGTTTACAATGTAGAGAGGTCAGACTTCTGACGTTCTCGTGATTTCATTTAATTGAAGAGTATCTGAGCAGAATAAGGGTATTATAGGGAGTATAAAAAGTGATTTACTATTTTAGGAGGAATGACTCATGAAAGGAAATTCAGCGTTTAAACGTATATTTGTTGTGGTTATGGATTCAGTTGGAATTGGCGAAGCACCTGATGCCGATTTATTCGGTGATAAAGGGGCGGATACACTCGGCCATATCGCTGAAAAAATGAATGGATTGAAAATGCCGACTCTCGCAAAATTGGGTTTAGGAAATATCCGTGAAATAAAAGGGATTGATAAGGCTCAGCAACCTCTCGCATACTATACGAAAATGAAAGAAGCATCTACAGGAAAAGATACGATGACTGGACATTGGGAAATAATGGGGTTGAATATATCCACCCCATTCCGTGTATTTCCCGATGGTTTTCCGGAATTATTAGTCAATGAACTTGAGACGAAAATGGGACGTGGAATAATTGGGAACGTCCCGGCAAGCGGAACGGAAATCATTGAAAGACTTGGTGAGGAACATATGAAAACGGGTGCGTTGATCGTATATACATCAGCTGATTCCGTTTTACAGATTGCTGCACATGAAGATATCGTTCCGATAGACGAATTATACAAGATTTGCGAAATTGCTCGTGAGGTGACAATGGCTGATGAGTTCAAGGTTGGGCGAGTGATTGCCAGACCTTTCACGGGTGAACCAGGCAGCTTCAAAAGAACGCCTAACCGTCATGATTATGCATTGAAGCCTTTTAACCGGACAGTAATGGACGAATTGAAGGATTCTGGATATGATGTTCTCGCAATCGGGAAAATCTCGGATATCTTTGATGGTGAAGGCGTCACTGAATCATTAAGGACCGTATCTAATATGGATGGAATGGATAAATTAATCCAAACGATAGAACAGGACTTCAAAGGGTTAAGTTTCCTGAACCTAGTCGACTTCGATGCTTTATACGGCCACCGCCGCGATCCAGAGGGATACGGAAAGGCATTGGAAGAATTCGATGCTCGGATGCCGGAAGTCCTTGAAAAACTGAAAGAGGATGATTTATTGATCATCACTGCCGATCACGGGAATGATCCGGTACATGAAGGAACCGATCACACACGTGAATATGTGCCATTATTGGTCTATTCCAAACAATTTACAGAAGGTGCCGAGCTCCCAATTAGAGATACATTTGCTGATATCGGGGCGACGGTCGCTGCCAATTTTGATGTCAAAATGCCTGCCTTCGGGAAAAATATATTGGGCGATATAAAATAAGGGGAGATTAAAAAGATGTTTAATAAAATAGAGACAGCTGCGTCATTTATAAAAAATAAGATTGAAGGCTCCCCGGAGATAGGACTGATTCTTGGTTCTGGACTTGGAGTATTGGCAGATGAAATTGAAAATCCCATAACGATCCCATACCACGAAATACCGGAATTTCCGGTATCGACTGTTGAAGGACACGCCGGACAGCTTGTCATTGGTCAATTAAGTGGCAAAAAAGTTGTAGCAATGCAGGGGCGTTTTCACTTTTATGAAGGATACTCCATGGAGAAAGTCACATTTCCAGTACGTGTAATGAAACTTCTTGGAGTTGAGCAGTTAATTGTAACGAATGCTGCGGGAAGCGTTAATGAAAGCTACGCACCTGGTGACTTGATGCTCATTACGGATCATATTAATTTAATGGGGGCAAACCCATTGATTGGTCCTAATGAAGAGCGTTTCGGCCCTAGATTCCCTGATATGTCAGAGGCTTATAATAAAGGCCTTCGGACACAAGCTAAAAAAATAGCATCAACACTCGGGTTGGATATTAAAGAAGGTGTATATATCGGGAATTCAGGACCGACTTATGAGACACCTGCCGAAGTGAAAATGGCAAGGATCCTTGGCGGGGATGCAGTTGGAATGTCAACAGTTCCTGAAGTTATCGTAGCTAGACATAGCGGTATGAAGGTGCTAGGAATATCATGCCTTACCAATATGGCCGCAGGCATTCTGGATCAGCCTTTGTCGCATGTAGAGGTAATTGAAACAACGGAAAAAGTGAAAAGCAGTTTTCTGGAATTTGTTAAGCACATCGTTAAAGACATATAAAACGATCCAAAAAAATACAAGTACACCTTTTTAGAAGCGGTGTCTTTAAAAAGTGGGGATTCTAATATGAGAATGGTAGATTTAATCGAGAAAAAGCGTGATGGAAAGGCTCTTTCTACTGAAGAAATACAGTTCATAATCCAAGGGTTTACCGATGGATCGATTCCGGATTACCAAATGAGTGCTTGGTCGATGGCTGTTTATTTCAAAGGGATGAATGAGCAGGAACGTGCTGATCTAACCATGGCAATGGTCGAGTCGGGCGATCAAATTGATTTATCGATGATTGAAGGAATTAAGGTCGATAAACATTCAACAGGCGGTGTGGGTGATACCACAACATTAGTACTTGGACCATTGGTTGCTGCTGTAGGTGTTCCGGTGGCAAAGATGTCAGGACGCGGCCTCGGACATACAGGCGGTACGATCGATAAGTTGGAGTCTGTAAAAGGCTTTCATGTCGAAATAGAAAATGACGAGTTCATTCGACTTGTAAATAAAAATAAGATAGCTGTCATTGGGCAAAGTGGCAACCTGACCCCAGCGGACAAAAAGTTATATGCATTGCGCGATGTTACGGCTACCGTTAATAGTATCGGCTTGATTGCCGGCTCGATCATGAGTAAGAAAATCGCTGCTGGTGCAGATGCGATTGTACTCGATGTTAAAACGGGAGCAGGCGCTTTCATGAAAACTCTCGAAGATTCCGAAGAGTTAGCGCACGCGATGGTGAGCATTGGGAACAATGTGGGACGAAATACGATGGCTGTCATTTCTGATATGAGCCAACCGCTGGGTTACGCAATCGGAAATGCTTTAGAGGTGAAAGAAGCCATCGATACGCTTAAAGGGGAAGGGCCGGAAGATTTAACGGAACTTTCTTTAACGCTAGGAAGCCATATGGTATACCTTGCCAAAAAGGCAAGCTCGCTGGAAGAAGCAAGAACCCTGCTTGAAAATGCGATTAAAGATGGTTCTGCACTTAACTCATTCAAGGTCTTCCTAGAAGCGCAAGGAGGCGATGGTTCGGTTGTAGATCAGCCGGAAAAACTTCCGCAGGCTGCTCATACTTTCGAGCTGGAAGCGAAAGTGGACGGGTATGTATCGGAAATCATCGCTGATGAAGTAGGAACGGCAGCTATGCTTTTAGGAGCAGGCCGGGCGACAAAAGAATCAGAGATAGATTTGGCAGTCGGGCTGGTACTCCGTAAAAAAATCGGAGAAACCGTTGTAAAAGGTGAATCCCTTGTGACGATTTACAGTAATTTTGAAGATGTTTCAAAGGTAAAGGAAAAATTATATGAAAGCATTGCGATTTCAAAAGAGAAAGTAGAAAAACCTACTTTGATCTATAAAGAGATTATGGAATAAATTTTTTCAAAAAAAGGCCGCTCATTATTTAGAGCGGTCTTTTTGTCTGTCCCAATGAATGTTTAAAAGAGGATGCCCATGCGCAGCCTCTTTTATTTTTTTGTAAATTTATTACTTGATATCCATTATATGATCTTAAATTCATCTTTATTTGTATAAAAATGGGTTTGATGGAAAAAATAAATCATATAAAGATTGGAGGGTATGGAGATGAAGCGGATTCTTTCTCTATTTTTAACCGTATTAGTAGCAATGGGTTTTAGCATCCCGCATACAGAAGCAGCTGAAGAAAAAGGTGTCGAGCTGGCGGCAAATGCTAAATCCGCTATTTTGATTGAACGGGATACAGGTACTGTTCTATATGACAAAAATGCAGATGTTCGCCTTTCACCGGCAAGCATGACAAAAATCATGACGATGCTGCTAATCATGGAAGCGGTCGATAAAGGCGAACTTAGCATGAAGGAGAAAATCAGGACTAGTGAGTATGCGGCATCGATGGGCGGTTCCCAGATCTTCCTCGAGCCCGGTGAAGAGATGACTACAGAACAAATGCTTAAGGGCATCTCGATTGGTTCGGCGAATGATGCATCGGTCGCGATGGCTGAACGTCTTGCTGGTTCGGAAGAAGAGTTTGTTAGGAAAATGAACAAAAAGGCGAAAGAACTCGGGTTGAAAAATACAAAGTTCCAAAACGCAACAGGCCTTCCTGTTAAAGATCATTACAGTTCGGCCCATGATATGTCGATCATGGCGAAGGAACTATTGAAATACGATACGATTACAAGGTTCACGGGTACATATGAAGATTATCTCCGTGAAAATACCGAAAAGAAATTTTGGCTTGTCAACACGAACAGATTAGTGAAATTTTACCCTGGAGTGGATGGACTGAAGACAGGATTCACAAATGAAGCGAAGTATTGTTTGACAGCAACAGCAAAAAAAGGGAATATGCGTGTCATTGCCGTCGTTTTCGGAGCCGTTTCTCCAAAGGAACGAAACGCTCAGGTCACCAAGATGTTAGATTATGCATTTTCACAATACATCACATATCCGATTTACAAACGCGGCGAGGTGTTAGGTGAAGCAAAGGTAAGTAAAGGCCACAAGAAATCCGTGGTGGGAGTGACAAGTGAACCTATTTCAGTCTTGACAGCCAAAAACGGAACGGCAAAGGATTTTACAAAAAAAATCACTATTGAAAAAGATTTGAATGCCCCCATTAAAAAAGGTGATCAAATTGGAACGCTTGAATTGAAGAAAAAGGGTAAGGTTTATGTCGAATCTCCGATTGTCGCAAAGGAAACTGTTGAAAATGCCAGTTGGTGGCAATTGTATAAAAGGGCTTTCGGCATGTTTACCCAAGCTAAATAGAATAAATTGTCGCAATGCCTGTTAATCTTACTAATTTAGGCGAAACACCACTAGTTTTGCCTGTAAGAAGGAATTGGCAGGTGAAAAAGAGAATTTGACTCCTTATAAGACAGTGAAGGAGGCTGTATATAGTGAGTCTTACGATTAATATGGAGGCGAAAAACCGCGTATTGTGCATTCGTCTCAAAGGTGATTTAGATCATCATACAGCAGAAAAATTGAAAAACCAGGCAGAGGCAGCTATTCAAAAGCATAACATCAAGCATATTATCCTTAACATGGAAGAATTGCATTTTATGGACAGTTCAGGGCTCGGAGTTATTTTAGGGCGGTATAAGCAGGTAAACAAAAAGCAAGGTGAAATGGTGGTCTGTGCAATTTCTCCAGCGGTAAAGCGGTTATTTGAGATGTCAGGGTTGTTTAAAATTGTTAAAATGGAACTATCCGAAAAAAACGCTTTGCAAAGACTGGGGGTTGCCTAAGATGAAAAATAAAATGGAAACAAAATTTTCTGCACTAAGCCAAAACGAATCTTTTGCAAGGGTAACTGTTGCGGCTTTCATTGCCCAATTGGACCCGACGATGGATGAATTGACAGAGATCAAGACTGTCGTGTCAGAGGCCGTTACGAATTCGATTATCCATGGGTATGAGAGTGACCCGGAAGGCTGGGTCTACATTTCAGTGGTCATCGAAGGCGATACTGTGGAATTGACCATCCGTGATGAAGGACTGGGCATTGAGGACGTCGAGGAGGCTAAACAGCCGTTATTTACGACAAAACCCGAACTTGAACGTTCCGGTATGGGATTTACCATCATGGAAAACTTCATGGATGAAATCAATATAATTTCCCATAAGGGCGAAGGTACGATCATTCGATTAAAAAAGCACTTAACTACAAGTAGAGCTTTGTGCAATTAAGGGAGACTTGCATATGGATGTGGAGGTTAAAAACCAGAAGAGCAAGAAAGGCCAGCCCCATTTAAAAGATGAGGAATTACGGAATTTAATCCAACGCAGCCAGAGCGGTGACCAAGATGCAAGGAACCTGATTGTCAATAGCAATCTTAGGCTTGTATGGTCAGTCGTGCAAAGATTCCTCAATCGAGGTTATGAACCGGACGACCTTTATCAAATAGGCTGTATTGGCTTGTTGAAGTCCGTGGATAAATTTGACTTATCGTTTGAAGTGAAATTCTCAACGTATGCTGTACCAATGATCATTGGTGAAATCCAACGTTTTATCCGTGATGACGGAACGGTTAAAGTAAGCCGGTCTTTAAAGGAAATGGCGAATAAAATTCGCAGGGCCAAGGAGGAGCTTTCCAAGACGTATGGCCGCGTTCCGACTGTCAATGAATTGGCGGAACACCTTGAGCTGTCGCCAGAGGAGATCATCATGGCCCAAGAAGCTAGCAGAAGCCCTTCATCCATCCATGAAACGGTTTACGAAAATGATGGAGATCCCATTACTCTTCTTGACCAGATTGCCGATCATAACGAAACATCTTGGTTTGATCAAATCGCTTTGAAAGAAGCCATACATGAATTGAATGAGCGCGAAAGGCTGATTGTTTTCCTGAGGTATTATAAAGATCAGACGCAATCGGAAGTAGCGGCAAGGCTTGGTATTTCCCAAGTTCAGGTGTCAAGGCTGGAAAAGAAGATTCTTCAGCAAATGAAAAACCACATGAATCAGTGATTCATGTGGTTTTTTTTTTGGCTGGAGATAAATCTTGTTTTTAGGAAAAAGTAATAATAATTCCCTCAGTGATCCGGGTAGATAAAAATGAAAATATGAGTGGATTCATTTTTTAGTTGAATTTAGAATTAAAAACGAATATTATAGTAAAGGTCGCGTTTTTCATTCGCTTTTTTATCTTTCTTTCAACGAATAATTGATAAGGAAAAGCGTTAATGCAGTACAATTTTAGGACACCTTGTCTTTACGTGCAAACGGTTGTCGGTGTTTCCTTTAGATCTGGAGGTCTAAATATGTTTATGGAAAAGTTTTTCTCCCTGAAAGAAAATGGGACGGATGTCCGTACAGAAGTCATGGCGGGTGTTACGACATTTTTAACTATGGTTTATATCCTTATTGTGAATCCGGCTTTATTGTCTTCAATCGGAATTCCATTTGAACAGGTTTTCATGGCAACAGTCATATCAGCGGTGATCGGTACCCTTATCATGGGGCTGGTAGCAAAATACCCGATTGCAATAGCGCCAGGTATGGGTTTGAATGCTTATTTCGCCAGCGTAGTGGGGGCTCAGGGCCTCTCATATCAGACCGTATTCGGTACGGTTTTTATAGCAGGTTTGCTATTTCTATTAATTAGCGTGACAAGCTTGCGTAAAATGATAATTGATGCGATTCCTAACTCATTAAAATATGGAATCACATCCGGAATTGGTTTATTCATTGCGTTCATCGGATTGAAAAACGCTGGAATCGTTGTACCTAATGAATCAACGATGGTGACTCTTGGCGATTTGCATCAGCCTGGAACCGTTTTAGCGTTAGCAGGCTTATTCATTACCTTGATTTTTATGGCCCGTAATATTAAAGGGGCAATTTTTATTGGTATGATCATTACGGCAATCATTGGCTACTTTATCGGTTTGCTCAACTTTGATGGAGTCTTATCTGTACCTCCAACACCGGTATTTTTCGATATCGATATTGCCGGGGTCTTCACGCATTCTTTATATTCAGTTGTTTTCGCCTTTTTACTTGTGACGATCTTTGATACGACAGGTACCTTGATTGGCGTGACGGAACAGGCAGGATTAACGAAGGATGGGAAAATCCCTCGTGCAAAGAAAGCATTTTTAGGTGATGCGATTGCGACGACAGTCGGCTCGATGTTTGGAACAAGTCCTTCAACAGCTTACGTTGAATCGAGCACAGGAGTGGCCGCAGGCGGACGTACTGGGTTAACTGCTACTGTTGTGGCAATCCTATTCGCTGTATCGATTTTCTTTTCTCCATTAATATCGGCAATTTCTTCAGTTCAAGCAATCACAGCTCCCGTATTGATCATCGTAGGATGTTTTATGATGGAAGGCCTGGCTAAAGTCAATTGGAAAATTTTTGATGAAGCATTTCCGGCATTTGCGATCATTTTAACGATGCCGCTTACTTCAAGCATATCTACAGGGATTGCGATCGGATTCATAACATATCCACTTATGAAGGTATTCAGCGGAAAAGGAAAATCGGTACATCCGCTCATTTATATTTTTGGATTGATATTTTTGGTTCAGCTGATTTTCTTCCCCACTCATTAATTTATGAATGAAAATCAAAAAGACACGCTGTCGTTGCAGCGTGTCTTTTTTTGTTATCAATTAGTAATATCTGGACATGGGTCACTTCCTGCATTTTCAATCTGTTTCCAATCCATACTACTAGCATAAGGAAATAAAAGGTCGGGATGTGATGGAAGTGGCAGTTGTATATATCAGGATGAGGAACCGTGTACAAGTAAATGGAAATCAAACGGTGAGGATAAAAGATATTGCAAGGATAATCGGACCTGAAGAAGTGATTCAAATAATCGAGGACATCATATTATTAACGGTCAAGAAGGAAGATAAGAATATTATTGTCATTGATTTGGCTCAAGTTATCATGGCCATTCGCAAAATGGATCCGACTATTGAAGTGGAGACATTCGGGCCCTCCCAAACGATCATCGAAGTCATTCTCACGAAAAAGAAAATGTCATTCCTAACTTTCGCCTTAGTCTGGTTCCTGTTGTTTGTCGGCGGCGGGATGACCATCATGAATTTTCATGTGGATGTAAGTATGGGGGAAGTACACCAAAAAATCTTTACTATTATAACGGGAAAAGTGGAAGAAAAGCCGTTGCTGATCCAAATCCCATATAGTTTCGGCCTTGGTATAGGCATGATCTTATTTTTTAATCACTTTTTTAAAAAACGCTTCAATGAGGAACCTAGTCCGCTCGAGGTTGAAATGTTCAACTATCAGCAGGATTTGGACAATTATGTAACCATGAATGAAAATAGGGAGAACGTGCGCCATCTTGATGACAGGTAAAATTATCTTCGGAATCTTTGTCGGTTTAGCTGGAGGTTTCGCGACAGGTGCCGGTTTTGTAGCGTTTTTAACTGTACTTGGTGTGATTCCGAGACTGACTCAGCTGACAAAAACAATGAAAATGATACATTTCTACGAAGGGGCCATCATTGCCGGCGTTGTCGCAGGAACATGGTTCGGATTACAGGAAACGGAACTTGCCCTCCCGAAACTTTTGTTAATTCCGATCGGTTTGGCAGACGGGATCTTTAATGGGATGCTTGCTGCTGCCTTAACTGAAGTCCTGAATGTATTTCCGATTCTGTCTAAGCGAATCGGTATTCAAGAGAAAATCATTTATCTGTTGATGGCACTCGTATTGGGGAAAATAGCCGGATCATTATTCCAATGGATTTATTTTGGCGATTTATAAGTTTATGAGGTAACTATTCCTGATGATGAAAGGTAGGCCCAAGATGGTGACTAAACGAAAAGTGATATTGATTACGGACGGAGATGAGTATGCTAAACGGGCTGTCGAGCTTGTGGCCAAGGAAATTGGGGGAAGATGTATCTCCATGTCCCAAGGTAATCCATCACGATATACTGGCTTGGAGCTTGTTGAATTAATAAAAAAGGCAAAGTATGATCCAATATTGGTCATGTTTGATGATAGCGGTTTTATCGGTGAAGGATCAGGCGAACAGGCAATGAAGGTAGTTGCCGGACATCCTGATATTAATGTCCTTGGCGTGATAGCGGTCGCTTCAAAGACTAGAAGGGAAGAATGGACCAAGGTGGATATCTGTATTGACCGGGATGGTAATTTGACACCGAACGGGGTGGATAAATACGGCGCTGAGGAATTTGAACTGGGCAAGATTACAGGAGATACAGTGTATTGCATCGATCAATTACAAGTTCCCATAGTTGTAGGGATAGGGGATATCGGAAAAATGTCCCATCAGGATGATTTTAAAAGAGGAGCACCGATCACGAAGTTAGCGGTCGAAATCATATTGGAAAGGAGTGGTCATGATGACTTCAGAAAAACCTCGAAACATGAAACCGATTCCGAATAGGGTAACGGAAGTTGACGCGTATATGGAAGAGAAAGTAGGTCTGGGCGTCAGCTTCGATTTAGGAGTAAGAAGGGTAAAGGTCTTAAGAAAAGATGTTCATCTTTACTATATAAACGGCCTGACGGATACCGAGTACATCATTGGAATTCTGGACTCGCTAATCCATAATAAGAATTCTGATATCATGAGTGGAAAAGTTTTTGATGTAATCAAAGGCTTGCTCGTACACCAATCAGTTGAAGAATTAACGACGATGGATGAGCTGGTTGATAAGGTATTATCAGGATTAATAGTCATCGTTGTCGATGGCAAACCAATAGGATTGGTTGTTGATGTCAGGAGTTATCCCGGAAGACAGCCAGTTGAACCCGATACGGAAAAAGTCGTCCGTGGATCCAGGGATGGTTTTGTCGAAAACATCATCATTAATACAGCGATAACAAGAAGAAGAATCCGGGATGAAAGATTACGATTTGAAATGCTGCACGTAGGGGAGCGTTCGAAAACGGATATATCCATCGGCTACATAGAAGATATTGCCGATCCTGATTTAATAGATATCGTTCGTAAGGAATTGAATAGCATTGAGGTTGATGGCATAACGATGGCTGATAAAACGATCGAAGAGTTCATCGTCAAGCAAGGATATAACCCATACCCGCTTGTAAGGTATACGGAACGGGCTGATGTAGCGGCAACACATTTACTTGAGGGTCATGTCCTGATTTATGTGGATACGTCACCGAGTGTCATCATTACTCCGTCCACTCTTTTCCATCACATGCAACATGCTGAGGAGTATCGGCAGGCACCTGCTGTTGGAACGTTGGTGCGCTGGACACGTTTTCTAGGGATATTCGTTTCGTTATATTTGTTGCCGATATGGTTATTGTTTGCTTTGGAACCATCGCTTTTACCGGATAAGTTAGAGTTTATCGGACCAAATCATAAAACGCATATACCAACTGTGGTCCAAATCTTCATTTCCGATATAGGAATAGAATTCTTAAGGATGGCAGCCGTTCATACCCCGACCCCGCTTTCTACGGCAATGGGCTTGGTTGCGGCAGTTTTGATTGGACAGATTGCGATAGATGTTGGCCTATTTGTTCCTGAAGTGGTTCTCTATGCTTCCGTAGCGGCAATCGGCACTTTTGTCACCCCAAGTTTAGAATTGGGGGTTGCGAATAAAATTTCCCGTTTAGTATTGCTAGTGTTGGTTGCTATCTTTAAAGTACCTGGCTTAATCATAGGCATCACACTCTACATTATTTTGCTTACTAGTATAAAAACGTTAAATACACCTTATTTATGGCCGCTTATCCCCTTTCAGCCAAAGGGAATGTCACATATCCTATTAAGAAGACCTTATCCAGGAGCTGCGGAGCGTCCTAGTATTGTGCATCCCCAGGATAAATATAGGCAGCCGAGAAAATCTTAAGGTTGATGTTGTCGAAAAGTTGTGGTAATTTAATTTTATTCGGATAAAGCGGTAAAGTTAAGGCTTCACAAAGAGATAGAGCGCTTATGGCTCTTTGAAGTTAAACCAATCTGTCTTTCCCTTCGAACTACGAAGCAGTCATAGTGAACAATATCCAATGGGATAATCGATTGATTCAGATGAGGCTTGTTCATAAAGACACCTCTTTTTAACTTGCATGAGGGTTGCTTTATTTGAGGCTGCCTCATTTCTTATCAATCTTTAGTTTTAAGTCAGGAAGGTGAGGCTATCATGCATTTGTACGGAACCAGTGGTGTCAATGAACGTGGACATCTGGAGATTGGCGGAGTGGACACGATCGAACTGATCGAACAATTTGGCACTCCATTATATGTTTATGATGTAGAGCTAATTCGTGAACGGGCAAGAGGATTCAAGAGAACTTTTGAAGAATTGGGGATCTCAGCCCAAGTTGCATACGCAAGTAAGGCTTTCTCTTCGATTGCCATGATTCAGTTGGCTGATCAAGAAGGGCTTTCTCTCGATGTTGTCTCAGCGGGGGAATTGTATACGGCAATTAAGGCAAATTTCCCAACTGAGCGCATTCACTTTCATGGAAATAACAAAAGTGAAGAAGAGCTGCATATGGCTTTGGATTATGAAATTGGCTGTATAGTAGTCGATAATTTTTCAGAGTTGGCACTTTTGGAAGAAATTTGTACAAGCCGTGAACAAAAGGTGAAAATCCTTCTTCGTGTAACACCAGGAATTGAAGCCCATACGCATGATTATATCTTGACAGGGCAAGAGGATTCGAAATTTGGTTTTGATCTTATTAACGGACAGGCGGAAAGCGCTCTTCGACAAGCGCTGAAAAGCGAGTTTCTGGAAGTGCTGGGACTCCACTGCCATATCGGTTCCCAGATCTTTCAAACGACCGGTTTCCTTCTGGCGGCCCAAAAAATTATCGGCAAGTTAAATGAATGGCATGGTTCGATAGGGTTTCAACCAAAGGTATTGAATCTCGGAGGGGGATTCGGAATTCGGTATACACAAGAGGACGACCCGCTTCCGGCATCTCAATATGTAGAAGAAATCGTTAGGGAAGTACAGAACCTGATTGCTGACTCTGATTTAGTGATGCCTGAAATCTGGATTGAACCTGGCCGTTCATTAGTCGGAGACGCCGGTGTGACCTTGTATAAGGTCGGTTCTGAAAAGGAAGTGCCTAATGTCCGTAAATATATTGCCGTTGACGGGGGCATGAGTGATAACATACGTCCAGCTCTTTATGAAGCGAAGTATGACGCAATTCTTGCAAACCGCCCACTTGACCCTGTAGAAGAGACAGTGTCCATTGCTGGGAAATGCTGCGAAAGCGGAGATATGTTGATTTGGGATTTACCATTGCCAAAAGCCGGACGCGGTGATGTCTTGGCAGTCTTTTGTACAGGGGCATATGGATATTCCATGTCGAATAATTACAATCGGATTCCGAGACCGGCTGTCGTCTTTGCCGAAAAAGGAGAAGCCCGATTGGTCATCAAACGTGAGACGTACGAAGATCTTATCCATTTGGATTTGGCCCTTCATGAAGCGGCCGTCGTCAATAAAGAATAAAAAAAGGATGGCATCGGCCATCCTTTTTTTATTCAAATCAGCTGAAAAAAGATTTGATCGCGTCTATTAAACTGCTGAAGACTTCTTTCAATTTATCTAAGAATGATTGACCCTCTTCGGACTCAAGAAAATTGGAAAGCTTATCTTTAGCGGCAGTAAGCTGATCCCCGACAGAGTTCCAATCAATATTCAATTCTTTTAGTTTATTGAATAAATCAATTAAACTTTGAACTTGATTATCATTTAAGGCAATTCCCAGTTCTTTTGCTGAAGACTCGACAACCTCGCGGACCTCTTCAGTGTTGGCCGGAGGATTTTCAGCCATTTCCTCTTTGATTTTCGTTACCAGTGCAGAGGCTTCCTCTGTACCGATTTCATCACCCAATTTAGCTGTTTTTACCATTTCTTCATTCGCTGCCTGCTTCACATCTTCCGGGATCTTCTTGTCTGAAGAGATTTCATAGGCTTTGATGACCCCTGTCAAAGCTGCTGTACCGGAAACGGGTATAGGTGCGGTGACATAAACGGTAGCATCTTTTACTCCAGCAGTTGCCAATGCGTTGATATACATTTCGTCTGTGACCCAGTTAATGTTTTTCGACTCCAGTTTAAGGCCAGTGCCTTTTTCCTCCAAAGTAATGGCAGAGGATGAAATAGCTTTTGTACCAATCAGCCGGCTGGCGATATAGTCTCCTAAGTATTCATGTTCCTCCGCATTTGTAACCGTTAGAACCTCAACATCATTAGGGGCTTTCATTTCTGACAAAACCATATTTTTTTGTTCATTTGTCAAATTTTCTCCTAGTGTGACGGTCATTTCACCAACAGCTGCATCTGCCAAAGCTTTATATGGCAATAATAGACATAAAAAAATGGTTAAAAAGACCCATTTATTCGTTTTTTTCATGATAATCCTCCTTAACTTTTCCTGCTGAATTGAGATCTTTCATTAAAAGAGCGGCGTTTTAAATAAAGATTCATAGTATTTGACGAAACAAAGGATAAAAAGGATACATATTTTCCTGAAAAATATTTATATAGCACAAAATAGCTATAGCTCTTTCAAAGGAGGAAGTGATTGCATCTTGTCTTTTATACCTATTATGCACTCTATGAATCTAAGGTCACTTTACCAATGTAGTAAAATCGAAGCAAGATTGCAAGGATATTTGTCAGATTGTGTTAAGTTATAGTAGAATGAATTCGTTATTTAAATATTTGGACCATTCATAAAAGGAGTATGGGATGAGGAAAAGCAATAAAACTCTTTTACTTATGATGCTTATTATCGCTTTGATGTGGGGAATCATATATTGGCTGTTTATCGCTTAGCACATAGCACATCGATAAATCAAGTGCTGAAAGTGATGTTGAAACGAACGAATTTTTTATGTATGATGGAAATGTTATATGTGAGCTTATTATTCTAAGCGAATTAATTAGAAACAGGTAGATAATAAAAACGTTATTTAGTAACGAGGGATATTATGTTGATTAAGTATAAGAAAAGTTATGAGAAGTTTGCCATGGGATTATTATCTTTCATGCCAAATGAAAAAGAGATAAAAACGCTTCGGAATACGATGAAGAATTATGAAACGGATGAAAACCTACAGCTGTTCTTATGGAAAGATGAAGAGATTACGGGCTTGATCGGAATAGAAGTCTCTCCAACCCACATTGAGATACAGCATATATCTGTAAATCCATCCTTTCGGAAGCAAGGTATCGGTAAAACGATGGTAAAGGCCATCAAGGAGCAATATCCTGATAAAGAACTAAAAGCAAATGAGTTTACGGAAAGCTTTCTTGACAGGTGTGAAGAAGTCTAATATGAAAGTGGGAATGGAGGATCACCTTTAAGGGCGGTCCTCCATTCCTGTTTTTCGAAGGGATAGCTGCCGAGCCCTTTCAGAAATGACATCCGAACGGTCGCGCAATAAATGTTTATCAACAATTGATAAATTAGCCATATCGCTACCTTCGCCCCATATGTACCCTTCCTGCAAACACATGGATTGGCATTTATCGATCAACCCTTGATCCGCTATCGGAAGATTAATGCTTTCATATGGCTTGTGGGATAGCATCCGTTCATGTGTGTCCTCGAGCAATTTGAACAGTTTTTCTGGATCGAGCCCCAATTTCAGGAGCTCGGCTTGTTTAGAGTGGAGATTTGCAAGGGCTTTAGCAAGTGTCCTTGCAGCCCCTTTTTTGTTTTCCCTGCGATCATGGTATAGGGCCACCGCAATTTGGATGAGCCCGACCCAGTGGGAGTCACGTTCTTTTGGAGCGGTTTCCTTCCAATATTCTTCAAGAATTTCATGACATTCGAAGTAATCCCTTGTTCCATGGAAATGGACAAGGAAAGAAAGGTAGTCTTCCGCGTAATTCAATAAGAGCACCCCTTTTGTTTGATGAAATCATCCAAAGTAAGGCTAAAAGCCATTTTCCATAGCTAAATATCCGCCATGTATACTCCCTAAGTTTAGCATAGAATTTTTTCTTGGAAAATAAAGAAAGCCGATTGCAAGGCAATCAGCTTGACTAATAAGTCAATTAACACCAACTAGCACCGACGATAACTAATAAAATGAACAATACTACAATAAACGCGAATCCGCCGCCGTGCCCAAAACCACCTGCACCCATAATAAGTACCTCCTTTGTTCTGCTGTTCTTACATTTCTAGACTATGTAGGATTTGAGAATGTGATTGGGCATTGACCCAATTTCACAAATCCCTTTTAAGAACTTTTCTAAGGTCCTAAATTATTATTATTGGATAAAGGGCGGCAATCCACTATACTTGATTAGTAAAAGAAATAGGCCTATTATCGGCCAATTAGATTTAAATGGGGTAATTTAATGGGTTATAATATAAAAATTGACGCTTTCGAAGGTCCGATGGATTTACTCCTGCATTTGATTAATCGCCTTGAAATAGACATCTACGATATTCCGATGGCTGATATTACAGATCAATACCTAGGATACATCCATACGATGCAGCACCTGGAATTGGATGTGGCCAGCGAATATTTGGTGATGGCTGCAACATTGCTTGCCATCAAGAGTAAAATGCTGCTTCCAAAGCATGAAGATGAACAATTGATTGATGAAGATGGGGAAATATTTGAAGAAGATCCACGTGATGAGCTTGTGGAGAAACTATTAGAATATAAAAAGTATAAGTATGCAGCTGAAGAGTTTAAAGGGATGGAAGAAGAACGCAGCCTGATGTTCACTAAACCCCCAAGTGATTTATCTGTATATGTTAAAGAAGCGGAAAGTGATAAACAAGAGTTGAATATAAGTCTATACGATATGCTCGGAGCTCTGCAAAAACTGCTCCGAAGGCAAAAAATACAAAAGCCGCTTTACACGAAAGTAACGAAACAAGAGATATCGATAGAAAAACGAATGGATGAAATCATGATTGAGTTACAATCAATTAAAGGGAAGAAAAGTTTTTTTGAACTGTTTTCGCTTCCGGTTAAAGAGCATATCGTCATCACTTTTATGGCAGTACTGGAATTAATGAAACTAAATGAAATCATCGTTGAACAGGAAGATAATTTTTCGGAAATCATGATTGCTGCTAAGGAAGGTGTAGAGCAAGTTGGAAGTTATTAATTGGAAAGGGATTCTTGAGGCATTATTGTTTGCAACTGGAGATGAAGGACTCTCCGTCAAACAAATTGCCTCTGTCCTTGAAATTACGGAATATCAAGCAAGAGACATCGTTGAAAGTTTAAAGGAAGAATATATATCGGATGTACGCGGGATTCAGGTGATCGAAATAGCGGGTGTTTATCAAATGACGACAAAAAAAGCACACTCGGATTACCTGAAAAGACTGGTGGAAACGACAAGCACACAAGGTTTGTCCCAGGCAGCTTTGGAAACACTCGCAATCATTGCCTATAAGCAGCCGATTACTAGAGCTGAAATTGATGAAATTCGCGGGGTCAAAACGGAACGCCCCATCCATACACTTGTCACGAAAGTCTTAATAAAAGAGGTCGGACGTGCTGAAGGATCCGGCCGGGCTTATTTATATGGGACAACAAAAGAGTTTTTGGATTACTTCGGCCTGAATTCCATAGATGAATTACCGCCGCTCGCGGATAATTCGGATGATAGCTTTGAAAATGGTGAAGCCGATCTGTTTTTTGAAAAATTTCAGCAAACAATCGAATAACATTTTTTCCTGAATTGTGATAATATAGAAAAAAATGAATGCGGGGGGATTGCGGGTGCGAATTGTGGCATGCAATGGATTTGGGCTTGAAAAGGAAAAGTCAAATTCACCTGAGGACTTCTTTAATCGATCCGTTATACAATACATAAAGGATGGAGAAGAAAAGACGCTGAATGTACTGTATCTTCGCTATTTTGATGAGATGGTCACTCTTTGGACCCCATATCCCGCCAATCCTCTATTCAAAAGCCCTAACCGGGATATTTATATGGCCGATATCATTGCCATGGTCTGTCTACTCAAAGACCCGAGCCTGGTTAACCGAAAACGTATATATATAAATGCAGAAAAAGAGCTGGCTGGTTATTTCGAAAATATAGATTTTGAAAAATTGGAGAAAGTGTTTATATCTATTGACCAAGCTAAACCATATGATATAGAATCACATGTTGACTATTATATTCAATCTTAATCATTTTGAGGAGGGTTCACGGTTGGGGAATACATTGGTAAAATCTCAGCTTGAGGATGTAAAAGGGTTTTTAGAAACGACAGTGGCTCAACTAGAAGAATTTATAAATGAGACGACCTATTCTAAGCTGCAAGAGGAAAAAAGCGGGGATGAAACCTATTATAAAGGGATCCTTTCTAGTTTAAGAAGAATGCTTGTAAGTTGTGAAGAGGGCTTGGAGGCTTGCCAAATCGTTCTGAAAAATGATGTTTTCAATAAAGCTGCAGCTGAAAAGACGCTTTATAGAGTTTATCATCAATGTATCGAAGAATACTTTTCCCCAAAATCAGATCGGTGGTTTGAGGACAGCAGATCTGCCTATACAGGAAAAAACTCGATTAAATTTCACCAAAGTGTACCTGACAGCATAATCTCCATTCTGAAGGCCGTGGAAAGTGGATTCCAGACCATGCGTGAAGAATTGGAGTTTTATGAAACGGATTACCGGACGAAAATGTTACAGTCAAGATAGAGAAGCAGCTAGGCTTAACAGGCCTAGCTGTTTTTTTAGCTATAAATGGAATCTCCGCTTAATCGAAACATAAAATACTTTGATGATTAAAAGTGCATGAAGGTTAAGAGGAGGTTCGAAGATGTCTGATGTAGAAGAGTATGCAAAAGACGTAAGTGAATGGGTTGATGGAGTCATGGAATATCTTGAGAAGATCGATATCACCGATTCGCAATTGTTGTCAAACATTGAACGACTTTCCCAGTTGACAAAAGATTTGAATGAGGAAGAAATGGATGATGAGGATATGGTCCTGATTGAGGAAGAGATGGCACGGGTCTACGAAGAAATTGAAGAACTCGCTAGAGAATTCAGTATACAGGAAAGGCAATCAGTGCCGATTGGGAGGCATACACTTCCGCCATTACCTTATGCCTATGAAGCGCTGGAACCTACGATTTCAAGGGAAATCATGTATCTGCACCATGATAAGCATCATCAAGCATATGTCGATGGGCTGAATAAAGCGGAATTGATGATGCAAAAAGCGAGGGAGACGAAAGATTTTTCCTTGTTGAAGCATTGGGAAAAGGAAGCAGCTTTTCATGGGTCAGGCCATTATCTCCATACGCTGTTTTGGGAAGTGATGATTCCAGGAGGAGGCGGACAGCCAAAGGGAGATTTACTTAAACAGATTGAGAAGGATTTTGGAAGCTTTGCAGCGTTTAAAAGTCATTTTAGTGAAGCGGCCAAACAGGTAGTAGGTGTTGGCTGGGCGATTTTAGTCTGGGTTCCACGTGCGCGGCGGCTAGAAATACTTCAATCAGAATTGCATATGGTGTTGACCCAGTGGGATACGATCCCGATCCTTGTTCTTGATGTATGGGAACATGCTTATTACCTGCAATATAAAAATAATCGGGCAGGGTATGTGGACAAATGGTGGGACGTTGTAAACTGGCCGCAAACAGCGGTAAGGTTCACAGAAGCGAAGAAGCTTATTTGGAAAAAACAATAATTGATAAAATAAAGAAATGTCTAAGGAAAACCAATTCGCAGACGAGCCGTGATGGTTCGTTTTTTTTTGTCAGAAAATCCTGTATTAAGAATCTTTTAGGGAAAATATGGCAATGATATAAAGGAATGACTGACAATTTTATTTGAAACGGCCATTGATTCTCATTTGAATATTTTTATTTGATTGGAAAGGGGATGATATCAATTTCCGAAATAATGAGCATGTGTCTTGTTTTTAACCTTGAAATAACATTTAAAATGTGTTAAAGAGGCGATTTTGAAGTGCCATGGGTTTTTTAAAATAATTAATTTATATCAATATAAAAACTGTGACTAATTTGTGAACTTGAAAATTATTGAGGTATATTTATTGACTAATTTCTATTTAATAATTATTATAAATAGGAGCATATAAAAAAATAGCTATTGGAGGAATTTATTATGTCATTGATCAATAAACAAGTTGAAGATTTTAAAGTACAAGCTTACCATGCAGGAGAATTCAAAGAAGTTACACTTGAAGATGTTAAAGGAAAATGGGCAGTATTCTTTTTCTATCCAGCTGACTTCTCATTCGTATGTCCAACTGAATTAGCTGATCTTCAAGATAACTATGAAACATTCAAGGAAATTGGTTGTGAAGTTTACTCAGTTTCAACAGATACTCATTTCAGCCACAAAGGCTGGGCTGATGCTACTGATACAATCGGTAAAATTCAATATCCAATGTTAGCTGACCCAGCAAACGTTTTATCCCGTCAATTCGGTGTATTAATCGAAGAGGATGGATTGGCTCTACGCGGAACTTTCATCGTAAATCCAGAAGGACAAATTAAAGCATACGAAGTTAATGACTTAGGGATTGGCCGTAATGCAGAAGAACTTGTGAGAAAAGTTCAAGCTGCACAATTCGTAGCAGAACACGGAGATAAAGTTTGCCCTGCAAAATGGACTCCAGGTGAAGCTACTCTTGAACCAAGCCTAGACCTTGTAGGTAAACTTTAATTTTTAATGGGATGATCCATTTCTTTGATTAATGGATATATCCAGCAATTGATTACGATTACTGGGACAATTCGTCCGACAAGATTTAATGACAAAAGGCACTTACCTAAAATAAGTGCCTTTTGTTTTTCAAAATAATCAGTTTAGCACGCATTTTCTTTCAGCAAGGAGAACAAATATGAAAAAAATATATGATTTATTAATTATTGGCGGCGGTCCTGCAGGCCTCTCAGCGGGCGTTTATGCAGGAAGAGCTAAACTAAAGACAATAATTCTTGAAAAAGGAACTGGCGGCGGACAAGCTGCAACTACATCGGAAATAGCCAATTATCCTGGTATCCGCCATATTTCGGGCCCAAGGTTAGTTGAAGAAATGAAGCTTCAAAATGAAGATTTTGGCGTGGAATTCGCCAAAGCCGATGTAACGGGCGTGGATTTCTCCGGTGAGATAAAAGTCGTTAAAACCCTTGGTGGGGACTACCAGGCCCGCGCCGTCATCATTGCAACGGGTGCTACTCCAAGAACATTGGGCTTTCCGGGTGAAGAGGAATTCACTGGACGCGGTGTAGCTTATTGTTCAACTTGTGATGGCGAATTCTTTGAAGGGTTGGAAGTTTTCGTTATCGGGGCAGGGTATGCAGCCGCTGAAGAAGCTATATTCCTGACACGCTTTGCTACAAAAGTTACAATCATCGCCCGGGAATCAAGCTTCTCGTGTGCCCCGTCCATCGTTGATAAAGTGATGGCAAATGATAAGATTGAAGTGAAATTCAATACGGAGATCCTTGGGGTATATGGGGACGGGATGATTCAAAGTGCCCGTTTCATCAATAACGAGACTAAAGAAGAATTTGAATATAAGGCGAAGGAAGAAGACAGTACGTTTGGAGTATTTGTTTTCATTGGTTACGAGCCGAAAACAGAGATTTTCACTGGCCATATCGAAATGGACCATGCTGGTTACATTCTCACGGATGATGATATGAATACTAATGTGAAGGGTGTATATGCGGCGGGCGACCTAAGGCCAAAATCTTTGCGCCAGATTATCACCGCTGTATCTGACGGAGCGATTGCAGCAACGGATGCCGGCAAATATATTGCTGAAGAAAAAGATCGTTTAGGCATTAAAGATGAACCTGAAGTTGAAAAACCGGCGAAAAAAGAACAGGCCGCTGTCCCAGCAGGAAAGAGCGCTTTATTAAGTGATGCGTTACGTGGCCAACTGAAGGGAATCTTCGGCAAGATGGAGAGCGACGTTACATTGGTGTCCATCGTCGATGAAAGTTTGCCAAAATCAGTCGAATTGCGAGACTTCTTGTTGGATGTTGCGGAATTAGGCGATAATCTTCATCTTGAGTTATACAACAAGGGGGAAAATACGGAAATTGAAGCAAAAATCAATGCAGATAAGTTCCCAGTCGTTTCCCTCTTAAATTCAAATGGTGAATACAGCGGCGTCAAATACCACGGTGTACCAGGCGGCCATGAGCTGAATTCCTTCATCTTGGCTATCTATAATCTGGCCGGACCAGGTCAGGCATTGGATTCAGCCGTATTGAATTCAATTAAGGGAATCAGTAAAAAAGCGAACATTAAGGTTATGGTTTCATTGGCATGTCACTACTGTCCAGACGTTGTAGTGGGTGCACAGCGCATAGCGATTGAAAACCCTAACGTTGAAGCTGAAATGGTCGATATAAGCAATTTCCAGGAAATTAAGAAGAAATATAAAGTCATGAGCGTGCCGGCTATGATCATCAATGATGAAGAAGTGGTATTCGGCGCTAAGAAAATAGATGAAATCGCTGCATTATTAGTATGATAGAACACTAAATCGATAGGGGACTGTCCTCCTATCGATTTTTTTATTTATTGGAAATGATCTTTGAAAATATGGAGATATCATGAAGGTTTACATTCTTTTTATTCATAACCCTTGTCCATTTGCATAAACTTGTACAAAAACAAGTAAAGAGACGAGGGGGCACTTATGCGTTTTTCATATAAAGGGTTATCAAGTTTGTGTATCGTCATTCTCCTGTTGTCTTTTATGGCACCCTTACAAAGCGCCAAAGCAAAGGTTTCCGTAAGTGCCCATAGTGCGATTTTAATGGATGAGGATAGCGGAAGGGTCATTTATGAAGTGAATGCCCATGAAAAGAATCGTATAGCAAGCATTACGAAAATAATGACGGCTATCTTGGCTATTGAATCGGGACTAATGGATGAAAAAGTGAAGGTGAGCAGTACTGCCTTCGGGACGGAGGGATCATCCCTTTATTTAAAAGAAGGTGAAAGAATTAAGCTCGAAGATTTGGTTTATGGCTTGATGCTTCGTTCAGGCAATGATGCAGCAGTCGCAATCAGTGAAAAGGTTGGCGGAAGCCTGGATGGATTCGTCTGGATGATGAATCAAAAGGCGGAAGAAATCGGGATGAAAAATACTCATTTTTCAAATCCACATGGTTTGGATAATACGAAAAATCATTATTCAACCGCATATGATATGGCCATACTCACTCGTTATGCCATGCAAAATGAAACGTATGCCAAGATTGCCGGCACAAAGGAACATAGGGCACCTAATTCCACAGAACAATGGGATTATGTATGGAAAAACAAAAATCGCCTACTTACACAATTATATGAGTATTGCACAGGGGGGAAAACGGGGTATACCAAACTAGCAAAACGTACCTTGGTCACGACGGCAACAAAAAACGGGCATGACCTGATTGCAGTGACATTGAATGGTCCGGATGATTGGAATGATCATATTCAAATGTACGAATCCGCCTTTAAGGATTATAAGCCAACAGAAATTTTACCTGAAGGCATGGTAAAGAACTTGGAAAATAAAATATATAAAGGGCATGTCTACATTAAAAAGGATTTTTCGTACCCACTAACAAAAGAAGAGACAAAGTTGGTCAATGTGAAAATGAAATTGTTGAAGCCTCAGAAGGATTGGAAAGATAAAAGGGAAATCCCGGAAGTGGTCGGCAGGGCATCCATCTATCTCGATGGAAAGAAAATAGGTACGCGTTCAATTTTTTATGGGGAATCAAAAGAAAGCTTCAAGCAACAATCGTTCCAATCATCATGGGCCGAGGTATTTGAAGCAGTATTGGGAATCGAACGAAATGGTTAATTACATTTGGGTTGGGATGTTTGTGATCGGTATTGTATTTGGCATGATTAATGGGACCATGGATCAGGTGAATAAAGCTCTTTTTGTCAGTGCAAAGGAAGCGGTCACCCTTTGTCTGGGACTGATGAGCATTCTTGTCTTTTGGCTGGGTTTGATGAAGATAGCGGAAGAATCGGGACTGCTTGATAAACTATCCAATTTGTTCAAGCCATTCATGAGATGGCTGTTCCCTGAAGTGCCGCCTAATCATCCGGCTATGGGATATATCCTTTCGAACATGATGGCAAACACATTCGGTTTGGGGAATGCCGCTACACCTCTTGGTATTAAAGCCATGGAGCAGCTAAAGAAACTAAATGGAGGAAAAGCAACGGTAAGCCGCTCGATGGTCACTTTTTTAGCGATCAATACCTCAAGTGTAACGTTGATTCCGACGACTGTTATTGCAATCCGCATGAATTACGATGCCCACTCCCCGACGGACATCGTTTTCCCGACCATAATAGCAACAGCCATTTCTGCCGTTGGAGGAATCGCGATAGACCGATATTTTTATTACAGGAGAAAGAGAAGCGGGAGGGAATAGGATGTTACACTGGATGACCACCATATCAATTTGGATGATACCGATTTTGATCCTCTGTATATTACTGTACGGTACATTGAAAAGGATTCCCACCTATGAGAACTTCGTCGAGGGTGGGAAAGAAGGGATCAACATGTCCTTTTCCCTCATCCCTTTCCTGGTAGGCATGCTTGTGGCGATTTCGGTATTTAGGGCATCAGGGGCATTGGACTTCATTGTACAATTATTAAACCCATTGCTTTCCTTTCTTCATTTTCCGTCTGAGGTTTTACCCCTTGCGATTATTAGACCAATATCCGGAACAGCCGCTTTAGGCATGACCAGCGACCTTATATCGGTTTATGGACCGGATTCATTCGTTGGACGCTTGGCTGCCACGATTCAGGGAAGTACAGACACCACATTCTACGTATTGACCGTTTATTTTGGAGCGGTCGGGATCAAAAAAATGGGTGATGCCCTTAAGGTCGGTCTTTTGGCGGACCTGATCGGAATCATAGCTGCTGTTATCGTTGTCACACTAGTTTTCGGAATGAAGTAAAAGGAAGGAAATGGGCATCCCATTTCTTTTTTTTGTCTTTTTCTTAAACTAACGGCTATGATGGGCTATCGATTTTAAATGGGGTTCAAACTTTCATCTAAAAGAAACATTTTTTTGTATGGAAAAATAAGCTATGTTACACTCATTATGGAAACCAGACCATTTAACAGTCTCATTATTAGTGTATTGATAAAAGAAAAGCTCTTAATCGCGAAAAACCTTTTGTTTTTGCCTCTCCATATGTAATAATTGTATGATTGTGTATGTATAGACAATAACAAACGAATGATTATACTATGGGGTGAAGATAGATGGAACGATTACAAAAGGTGATAGCACATGCTGGACTGGCTTCCCGCCGTAAAGCAGAAGAGTTGATTTTAGAAGGCAAGGTAAAAGTGAACGGCAAAGTAGTGAAGGAATTAGGCGTGAAGGTGGGTCCTAATGATAAGGTTCAGGTTAATGAAGTCCCGCTTGAAAAAGAAGCTCCTGTTTATTTCCTATTCTATAAACCGCGCGGTGTCATTTCGGCAGTTTCGGATGATAAGAATAGAAAAGTCGTAACGGACTATTTCCCTTACATCAATGAGCGGATTTATCCAGTTGGCCGCTTGGATTACGATACTTCAGGTTTGTTGATTTTAACCAATGACGGAGAATTTGCAAACACGTTAATGCATCCGAAGCATGAAGTGGATAAAGTGTATGTTGCAAAAGTAAAAGGGATGCCTTTGCGTGAAAGCTTGAAAAAGTTGGATAAAGGTATCAAATTGGAGGATGGCAAGACTGCTCCAGCCAAGACTAGGGTATTGTCTACCGACAAAAAAAAGGAAACGGCCATTGTAGAAATCACAATACATGAAGGCAGGAACAGGCAAGTCCGCAGGATGTTTGAAGCAATCGGCCATCCCGTCATAAAATTGAAGAGGGAACAATATGGTTTCTTGACTTTGGACGGTTTAACAGCAGGAGATTCCAGGGAGCTGACTCCACATGAAGTTAAATTAATGAGGACTTTAGCATCGACCGAACCTAAACAGCGGAGAATGTAAAAAAAAATATTTCCTTTATTAATAGGTTGAAACCACTACCCCATTCTTCCTCGGGAAGAATGGGTGGTGGAAAACAACCTGTAAATACCTTTTCTTTCATGAATCGGGAATGAATGTCACAAAACCTTCAGAAATGTAAATAAAATGGGCATGGTGTTGAATGGTATAATGGTATGGTTAAATTTAGTGTGGCATTAGGAGGATCTCTATGGATAAGAAGAAGCGACGCCTAATAAGCAGGACCATCATTCTTCTGCTTTTAGGTGCAGCTTTAGTGTTTGCCCTTTATACGAACTTCACTAAAGATAAGAATGAAAGTCTGAGAAAAGGATCAGATGCACCCAATTTCGTTTTGACTGATATGGAAGGCAAAGAGCATAAACTTTCTGAATACAAAGGAAAAGGCGTCTTCCTGAACTTTTGGGGTACATATTGTAAGCCGTGTGAATATGAAATGCCTTATATGGAAAATCAATATAAAAACTTTAAGGACCAGGGCGTTGAGATATTAGCGGTCAATGTCGGGGAATCTGACTATGCTGTCAATAATTTTATTACAAAGCATAATCTTACCTTTCCAGTTATGATCGATAAAGGCAGGGAAGTGGAAAATGCCTATCGCGTGGATATTTTGCCAGTTACCTTTTTGGTCGATAAAGAGGGGAAAGTGGTAGATATCATCACCGGAGCTTTGACAGAAGAGAGCATCCAAAAGCATATGGAGAGAATTAAACCATAATATTGGGGAGTTTTTGACATGAAAGAAGTAAAATGCGATTGCGGTCATGTAAATCCGTTTGGCACAAAGATTTGTGGGAAATGCGGGATGGTCCTTGGTAACGAAAAAGAAAACAAGCTTATTGATATGCGATATGAAGGAACTGCCAGGCGTTCACAAACATATAAAAAAACGATCATCGATAAAATATGGAACTTCTTTTCTTCCGTTAAGGTAGGGGTGACGCTCATTGTCATTGCCTTGGTCGCTTCAGCTATCGGGACGATCTTACCCCAGGAAATGTATATACCTTCAACCGCGACGCCTGCAGAACATTATGAACTGGAATACGGCTGGTTCGGGAAGGTGTATTATGAACTCGGGTTCCATAATTTATATAGTTCATGGTGGTATTTGATTATCATAGGCATGCTGGGCACATCACTCCTGATTGCCAGTATCGATCGTTTTTTTCCATTATATCGATCGTTAAAAAAACAAGGGGTCACACGTCATGACGGTTTCATGAAGCGTCAGAGGCTTTATGGAGTGACAAAGCATGAAGACCAAGATATAAACCTTGAAGAAGTAAAGAATAGATTAAAAAGGCAGCGTTATCATATTCGCGAGGAAAACGGTCATATACTTGCCGAAAAGGGGCGTTTTTCACGTTGGGGACCCTATGTAAATCATATTGGACTTATCATTTTCTTAATTGGAGCATTATTGCGTTCTGTCCCCGGGATGTATATCGACAAAGTACTTTGGCTACGGGAAGGTGAGAGAAAAGAAATCCCGGGTACAAATGGTGAATACTATCTTCAGAATAATGAATTCACCTTAGAGGTGTATGACAAAGGAAATGAAGAAGATGAACAATACAGTGCTGCAATAGATAAAACCGGTACGATAGCCAAAACCTATCAATCTGATGTTACGCTCTATGAGCGCAAGGGAGAATCAATACCAGGGGAAAAGGTGGATCTTGATAAGGTAAAAGATTATAAAATCAAAGTCAATGAACCTCTGAAATATGATCATTATGCCCTTTACCAAGTAGATTATAAACTTAATGAGCTCAGTACGATGGCTTTTAATTTAATAAATAAAAAAACCGAGGAGAAATATGGCAGCTTAAAGGTTGATTTGAATAATCCTCAAAAGAAATACGAGTTGAAGGAAGGATATTCTGTTGATTTGATCAGTTACTTCCCTGATTTCGAATTCGATGATAAAGGTGTACCTAGAACGATATCGAAGATTCCGAATAATCCAGCATTTATCTTTAAAATGCATACTCCGGATAAGCCAGAGGGTGAAGTCAGTTTCGTTGCGATTAAAGAGACTGTGGAGCCTTTAGGGGAAAACACTTATAAAATGGCTTTTAATGGTGTGGAAACCCAAGATGTCACGGCTTTGACCGTAAGGAAGGATTTAACGCTTTGGATCCTATTCACAGGTGGAATCATTTTCATGATAGGCGTTGTCCAAGGCTCTTATTGGAATCACCGGAGAATTTGGATTAAGAGGAAAGATGATGAGATATTAATGGCCGGCCATACAAACAAAAACTGGCACGGTATTAAAAGAGATATAAAACAAGCGATAGAATCAACATCACTTTCCGAACCGATTGATCAACTTGAAGATGAGAAATCTTCTAGTAAGGGGGAAGTTTTAAATGGCTGAATTAAGCAGTAACTTTTTATATGCAGCTTTCTTATTATATCTTGTCGCTACCTTTTTATTTGGGGGATCGATCAAGGATAAACGCGGAGCCGAAGAAAAGAAACAAAACAAATGGGCTAAACTGGGCATTTTCATCACCATTCTCGGTTTCACGGCGCAAATTGGGTATTTCATCACTAGATGGATTGCTGCCGGCCATGCCCCGGTAAGTAACCTGTTTGAATTTACGACCTTTTTCGGAATGATGCTGGTCGGTGCTTTCATATTAATATATTACCTTTATAAAACACCTGCCCTTGGGCTATTCGCTTTACCGATTGCGTTATTGATAATCGCATATGCAAGTATGTTCCCTACAGAAATTTCGCCACTCATTCCTGCTTTGCAGAGCGATTGGCTTCATATTCATGTAACGACTGCAGCGGCAGGACAGTCGATCCTTGCCATAAGTTTCGTTACTGCCATCATTTATTTAATCAAATTCGTCGATCAGACACAATCAAGCAAAAGAACGTTCTGGCTTGAAGGCATCATGTTCACATTAGTCTGCACCATCGGATTCGTCATCATCACTTCTTCTTTTGCTGCGATGGATTATAAGGCGAATTTTGATTGGGTCGATAAACACGGAGCCGAGGTCAAACAGGAATTCAACCTACCGGCATTGGTTGGTCCCAATGAAGGGAAACTAATCGAGACGGATCGATTTGAACCACTTATGGACATGCCTCCACTGATCAATGCCAAGAAACTGAATACTGTACTTTGGTCATTCGGTATGGGGCTTGTCTTGTATGGTTTAATAAGGTTGATTGCTCGCAAAAGAGTGGCAGCATTGATTAAACCGATCGTTAAAAATGTGAATTTAAATTTATTGGACGAGATTAGTTATCGTTCGGTCCTTATCGGTTTTCCGATTTTTACACTCGGTGCCCTCATTTTTGCAATGATCTGGGCTCAAGTGGCCTGGACACGATTCTGGGGCTGGGATCCGAAAGAGGTCTGGGCACTTGTTACTTGGTTGTTTTATGCAGCTTTCTTGCATCTGCGCATGTCAAAGGGATGGCAAGGGGAAAAATCAGCTTGGCTTGCCGTCATCGGTTTTGCCATCATAATGTTTAACTTGATATTCGTCAATCTTGTTATTGCTGGTTTGCATTCATATGCTTGATTCTGTATTGTAATATTTAGATGAAGGGGGTCTTTTGATAGAAACGTCGAGGAGTTGGCTTATCGATTTTTCTAGAGAATGATCCCTTTTTCAGTCATAACCATTAATAAGGATATTTCGGTGAAAGCATTTATGAACTTTTAGTGAGCGGTCGAAGTCTTTTTTTGTGACAAAATGGTGAAAGGTTCATGGAAGCCATGCAAAATCGGCTCTTTATCGTACTTTGTAAGGAAAAAGTATTAGTCATGGAAGTTTTCATTTTGTAGAATATATGATAGGAGGCTGATTACATAATGTATAATGCTATAAAAATTCTCGTGGTGGATGATGAGGAAAGAATCCGCCGGCTGCTGAAGATGTATTTGGAAAGGGAAGAATACATGATCGATGAAGCGGAAAATGGAGATATGGCTTTAACAAAAGCCCTTGAAAATGATTATGATTTAATTTTATTGGATATTATGATGCCTGGTAAAGATGGAATCGAAGTTTGCCGTGAATTAAGGGAAAAGAAAACGACACCGATTATCATGCTGACTGCTAAAGGGGAAGAAGTGAACCGCGTTCAAGGGTTCGAAGTGGGAACCGATGATTATATCGTAAAGCCGTTCAGTCCTCGTGAAGTCGTGTTAAGGGTAAAAGCTTTATTACGTCGCTCTTCAAGCACGAGTTACATGCAGACGGAAACAACGGCAAAAGATGTGATCGTCTTCTCACATCTAACGATCGATAATGATGCCCACCGTGTACTTGCTGATAGCAAAGAGGTTTCTTTAACACCAAAAGAATATGAATTATTATATTTCTTAGCGAAATCCCCCGATAAAGTTTTCGATAGAGAGCAATTGTTAAAAGAAGTGTGGCACTATGAATTCTTTGGAGATCTTCGAACTGTAGACACGCATGTTAAACGCTTACGTGAAAAATTAAACCGCATATCCGAAAACGCAGCCAAGATGATTGTCACTGTTTGGGGTGTAGGTTACAAGTTCGAAGTCATTAATGACTGATGCTATGGGGCAGTGTTGTTGGGAAGCTATGGGCAACGATCCTATTGCTCGTGTCGTTTGTATTAATCGTTTTAACCGTTCTGCTGGTCGAATTCTTTCAGAACTTCCAAATTGAAAATATTGAAAATAATTTAACCAAAACGGCTGAACAAATCATTAAGGTAACCAATGACCATCAAGGATCTAACAATGAGGTTTTACAAATAGCTTCGGAATTAATAGGCAACGAAACGAAAATGATTATTCTTAACGATGAAAAAATGGTATTCTCATCCATCGGAGGAGAAAAGGAGTTTGAAATCACGGCGGAATTCATTAAGAATGATCCCGAATTGCTCAAGGTTTTTACGGATAGAAAGACAGTCAAAAAGGAAATCGCGTTATCCGATGATGCGGGTAAAGAGGAATTATCCGCAATTGTTGTAGGGATTCCACTTGAATTGAATGGGGAACAGGATGAAGTTTTCTTATTTCAATCGTTGGAATCCATGGAAGAAACCACAAAGTCCACTACACAGTTCATTTTATTGGCAGCGGGTATCGCCATCATATTGACAACGATTTTTGCTTTCTTTTTATCTACAAGAATCAATGCCCCATTGGTGAAGATGAGGGAAGCCGCGCTAGCGATTGCCCGGGGAAAATTTGATACAAAGGTTCCTATCTTGACTCAAGATGAGATTGGTGAGTTGGCCATAGCGTTTAATCAGATGAGAAAGCAACTGAAATTCAATATGAATGCACTTAGTCAGGAAAAAGAACATCTCTCAAGCATTCTTAGCAGTATGGCTGATGGGGTCATTACCTTCAATAAAGATGGCACAATCCTTGAAACGAATCCGCCAGCGGAAAGGTTTCTGCAATCCTGGTACTTTGAGAAAGGCTATAACCGGGAGGATAACGTGAATGTCCCCTTGGTTTTGATGAATCTTTTTGATGAATCAGAGTCCTTCGATAAGGAGCGAGTCGGTGAAATTACCTTGCAAGGCCGTGATTGGGGTTTGATTGTCAGCCCGCTATATACAAATGCCGACAATATCCGGGGAGCGGTGGCCATCATACGGGATATGAGTGATGAAAGACGTATGGACAAACTTAGGACGGATTTCATAGCGAATGTCTCCCATGAGTTAAGAACGCCAATTTCTATGTTGCAAGGATATAGTGAAGCGATCGTAGATGACATTGCGAGCAGTGAAGAGGAAAAGGTGGAAATGGCCCGAATCATCTATGATGAATCTTTGAGAATGGGACGTTTAGTCAATGACCTGCTTGATCTGGCTAAATTGGAATCGGGAAAAATGAACCTTAGCTTTGAATGTGTGCCTATATCTCCTTATTTAAAGCGGATAACAAGTAAGTTTTCCGGACTTGCCAAAGAAAAGGGGATCACAATATCAGCTAGTCTTCAAGACAATGAAATCGAATGGCAATTTGACCCTGACCGGATTGAACAGGTTTTGACTAATTTAATTGATAATGCGATTCGTCATACTCCTTCAGGCGGTAACATTGATGTCATCCAGAGGACTAGTGATCGAAGGGGTCTGATCATTGATGTGAGGGACTCTGGATCAGGTATTCCCGAAGAGGATTTACCTTTTGTATTCGAGAGGTTTTATAAAGCGGATAAAGCAAGGACCCGCGGCAGATCAGGTACCGGATTGGGTTTGGCAATCGTAAAAAATATAATCAATGCCCATGACGGCTACATTTCGGTAAACAGTTTACCTAATAAAGGGACAACGTTCAGTTTTATCCTGCCTCGAATTATGGAAAATGCTGAATGAATGACGGGTAGCTTGCCAAAAAATCTTGTTTCATACAAAACTGTGAAGACAAAGGCAATTGGATTCATTTCCAACTTGTCTTTGTTTTTTTTTAGGAGAAAGATGAGAAGCCTCGGATATGTGGCAATTTACGGAATTTTATAATAAGATTAAAGCCGAGGTATGTAACTTTTATTTAGGAATGACGACTATATTTATGAACGGATGTGGGGAAATGAAGGATTCCGTTTTCCACGATCTTTATGAAAAATATCATCAGGAAATTTATCAATTCATTTATTATATGACTAAAAATCGTGAAACGGCTGAGGACCTTGTTCAGGAGGTCTATATCCGGGTATTGAAGGCCTATGAACGCTTCGAAGGAAAAAGCAGTGAAAAAACGTGGATTTATTCGATTGCAAGAAATGTGACAATTGATTTTTTTCGGAAACAAAAAGGGTGGAAAGACAAAATCTTCCCTAACTTTGATTGGGATAGGCAATTGATTAAAGATACACAGCCCATTCCGGAAGAAGTGGCTATCATGAACGATGATATCCAAGATATTTATCAATGCTTAAACCGGTGTACCACGAATCAAAGATCCGTCATCATTTTACGATATATTCAGAGCATGTCCATTACGGAAACTGCTGAAGTATTAAATTGGAGTGAAAGTAAGGTAAAGACGACCCAGCACCGTGCTTTAAAGGCAATCAAAAAATTGATGGAAGATTCATCAGGGAAGGAGGGCCACCGCATTGAGAAAATCCCGTTGGAAAGAAAGCGAAATTGAAGACATGCTGCGCGAACTTCCAAAATTAAAAGATGACCGAACAAAGGCAGAGGTGTTTGCGGGAATACATGATAAAAAGAGAAAGAAACACTGGATGCCTCTAATTGCGGGTGTTACCTCCTTATTCTTATTGGTTGCTTTTGCGTCATCATTAATTATTGGGAAAAAAGGAACTACAAGTCAAGAGGAGACCGGCAGTAATGGGAAATTTTCCATTTCTGAAAATAAGGAAATGACAGAACATGAACGGCAGGGTATCAAAAAAGATACATCAGAAGATAAACAGGATAATCAAGAGTTTTTGGGTAAGCGAGTGGAAATTGAATCTAACGACGAGGTTTCAGAAATAGAACCATTAAAAGGTGAAAAGGAAAAAACTTTTGTACATGCGATTTATCAAGACGACCTGAAAAATGCTTCGTTCATTACCATGGGTATACCGGATGATCAAATGAATTTCATCGTTCCCATCTCAATAAAACTCAAACATAATGACGAATCGAATACACTGAATCGGTTAGTTAACCAAATGTCCGATATCGATGAAGAGCAATATGGGCTATTTGACTATTTTCCGCTTGATATAAAGATTAGCCAAGGAAAAGATATGAACACTGCTAATATTGACTTTCGAAAAAACAGCCGGCTATTGGATGATGATACACTTTTTCTCCACTCGATGGAAGAAACGCTTTCCTATAATAATATAGAGAAGATGACTTTTTCTACAGGTGGTAAACAAGGTGCAATGTTTGCACATGCAGGATTTTTAAAGGAGGCGGATATTCCTCATCAAAAAAAACGCACATACCTTCTTTACCAAAGAGATGAATCCTCTCCAAGGTTTCTTGTTCCAAGCAATCTGGATTATCAGGACTTCGAAGAGGCGCTTCAAGCTGGAAAAGGGAAGCAGGACATTGAGGGAATATCACCTGCAATCCCGGATGACCTGAATTGGGAAAGTATACGTTCAAAAGGAGATCTTGTGATCATTAATCTATCAGATCAAGCTGCTATTGAAAATAGCAAGGAATCCCTTCAAGCTTTAGAAGCCATTCTCTTCATTGCTAAGGATTTTGGTTTTGAAAAAGTGAAATTCGAAAATGCCCCTATTGAAGAGGTAGGCCAGCTGAATTTAACTGAAGACATAGTGGTGCCCAAAGCACCGAACCAAGTCAATTGATGCAGGGAGTTAGGCTAAATGATGGGGAGAAGTACATGTAATGGTGCTGAAAAGAACGTACATAATAAACACCCTAAAAGAAAAGTGCCCGCGCATGACGGGCACTTTTTTTCTTCTTATAATGAAATACGGGCCATGAACGTAATATCATCTATTTCCATTAAAAATTGTTTCATGTTGTCCTCTAAGGGTTCATCAAAGCTCAGAACCATGATGGCTTCCCCGCCAGCTTTTTTACGACCTACCTGCATTGTGGCGATATTCACTCCGTGGTCACCAAGGATCTTACCTACGTTACCAATAACACCAGGTTTATCGGTATGCTGGATATAAAGTAAATTCGATTCCGGATGAAAGTCGATTTTGAAATCATTCAAACTAACAATTCGAGAACCGTAATTTTCGATATAAGTTCCACTGATTGTTAATTCACGGTTGTCACCTTTTACTTTAAGGCTGATCAAGTTAGAGTACCCTAAAGAGTCCGTAGAGATTTTTTCACCAACTGTGATGCCACGCTCTTTTGCGATCAGCAGGGCATTCACTTCATTGACGGCTGCATCAACTCTTGATTTGAAGAAACCTGAGATCAGACTTTTTGTCAGAATCGCTGTATCGAAGTCCAATGATTCTCCAGCATACGTAACGGAGATTTCCTGAATTCCTTCTTTCATGCACTGAGAAGCAATGGATCCCATTTGCTGAACAAGTTGATAGAATGGTTGTACCTTTTCAAAGACTTCTTTAGAAATGGCTGGAAGGTTGATGGAACTTGAGACTGGATTTCCTTCGAAATAGGTCAATACTTCTTGGGCAACCTGTACGGCCACATTTAATTGGGCCTCTTTCGTAGATGCACCTAGATGAGGTGTAGCTATGACGCTATCCAGTTCAAGCAGTTTATGGCCAAGTGGAGGTTCTTCGACGAAAACGTCCAGTGCCGCTCCGGCAACATGTCCTTCAACTATCGCTTCATATAAGTCATCTTCATCCAGAATACCGCCACGGGCGCAGTTCAGTACATATATGCCTTTTTTACAGGTAAGCAGTTTTTCTTTATTGATCAATCCTCTAGTTTCATTCGTTAGGGGAGTATGCACAGTAATGATGTCTGCTTTAGGAAGCAATTCATCTAAGGGCAGGGATGTAACGGACATTTTCTTTGCACGATCGGCAGTAAGGAACGGATCGTAGACAATGACATCCATACCAAATACTTTAGCACGTTTGGCAATTTCCCCTCCGATACGTCCAAAGCCGACTATACCCAATGTTTTGCCGCGAAGTTCCGTTCCTGTATATGAAGAACGTTTCCACTCCCCATTCTTTAATGAAGCATAAGCTTGCGGAATATGTCGCATCATGGAGGCCATCATCGCAAATGTATGTTCTGCTGTTGAAATGGTATTTCCGTCGGGTGCATTAACCACGACAATTCCGCGTTTTGTCGCTGCGGGGATGTCTATGTTATCGACGCCGACACCAGCGCGTGCTATGATTTTCAACTGCGGCATACGGTTCATTAAATCTTCCGTTACCTTCGTTGCACTTCTTACAAGTATTGCATCAATTCGATCAAGTTCATTTGCCGCTTCTTCTACTGTCTTCTGAATAAGAAGAATATGGGATGCCTCTGATAGCGGTCCGAGTCCTTCTGGTTTGATGGCATCTGCCACTAAAATCCGATACATGCTAAACACCTTCCTAGGGGAGAATAATTATCTTAAATTTCAGTTAATTTTACAATTGAAATGGTAATTATGTCAATTTGACTTAAATGGATGTAAGCGCTTAAAACAATAATTATCATCCTGATCGTGTATGGAAGGCCGCCATAATATTGGCTTCCTCATCGATTGCTAAAAAAGAAAAATTATTTACATTATTCCGAATTATCATTTTGTATATCCAATTATTGTTTTAAACCTTTTAATCTATAAATGGACATTCACCATGACGATAGATATTCATCCTAACTGTATGTAACAGATGCTCAAAACCACTGGTAAGCCCAAAGTGGATTACTGGACCAAAGATAAAGTAAGTAAGTCTTAGCGGATTTGAGTACCGTAACAAGATGATCTTCATATTGGCTTCGAATCCGGCAAGGTGAACTCATGGCATTACGTAAGAGAAATGTAAGATCTTTGGTCCCACTAATCAAATTGGCGGCCAGACAGGAAGTATAGCGATTTATAATGCGGATCAACAGGATAAACAGAAAAAACTGGAGCGATTAAAACGCGTTGTCAGCCGTTTGCCTAAAAGAAAAGGCCTCTGATCAAAGAAAAAAATACATAAGGAGGAATCGAATTATTAAAAACTAGCTGTATTTAAAATAAGGAGATTTTAAAATGGGGCTTATAAACAGAAACGAATATCCCGAGGTGCTTGAACCAAAAGAGATTCAAGAAATGCTTAAGATAGGAAGAAGACAAACATATGAGTTATTAGCCAATGCTCGTTATAGAGTACTATAGGTCGGTAGGAATAATAAAATACCCAAGCATGTCTTTTTTAATTGGTTTGGAGCAAATGATAAAAAGGTTAAAGGCGGAAATTTATTTCTTGCTTTTTTAAATTTGCATGATAAAATCAAATAAATTAAGTGGTGGAGAAACGGTAGGTTTTTGGTAGGAAACTTGGTTGGAAAAGCGGGTTTTCAAAGGGGATTAGTGGAAACACATTAAATCGCCTATATGAATAAACTGCTGATACAAAGCTACTTAACGCACCTTTCGGAAACGAAAGGAAACTAAAAATTTTATAGGTCTATCTTCGGGGCGGGGTGCAATTCCCCACCGGCGGTGATGAAGGAAGTTCTCCTTCTAAGCCCGCGAGCCTTACGGGGCAGGATTTGGTGTGATTCCAAAGCCGACAGTATAGTCTGGATGGGAGAAGATGGAGGTTCCTGAGTGCGTTTCAACAGTCATTTGCTGATACGTTTGTTTGATGTAACCTTTAATTTATCCCTTTAATTCTATTGGAATTAAAGGTTTTTTTATTGAGCATCGACATCATTAAGGAACACTAACCTCTTTTCAGGTAGATCGGAAAAGAAGGAGAGAGAACTATGAAAAAGAATAAAGTGAAAAAAACGGTCACACTGGCAATGATGGGAAGCATTTCTTATTTATTGATGCTTTTGAATTTTCCGTTTCCAGGATTTCCACCTTTTCTGAATGTTGATTTTAGCGACATACCAGCATTGATGGCGGCATTGATTTTTGGTCCTATGGCAGGAATTCTAGTTGAATTCCTTAAAAACCTATTGGATTTAGTCATGACAGGGACCTTGACAGCTGTACCTGTGGGGCATATTGCTAACTTTATAGCTGGAATACTGTTTGTCTTGCCAACTTATTATGTATTTCAGAAAATCAATTCAAAAAAAGGGATGACGTTCGCTTTACTTGCGGGAACAGTTTCCATGGCAGTATTTATGAGTGTTTTAAACTATTATGTCTTTTTACCGGCTTATACCTTCTTTATGGGATGGGATGCAATGTCGGCACCCGAATCAAGAAAGCTAATCACGACGGCAATCTTGCCTTTCAATGTAATTAAAGGCGTGCTTATAACATCTGTATTCATGTTGTTGTTCATTAAATTACAGGCATGGATCAATAAGCAAACATTATATAAAAATGCTTAATGGCATTTACGATAGAAACATAAAAACAACCGATATCCAAATTCGGTTGTTTTTTATGTCCGTTTAATTTGGCAGGGGAAGATGCAATGAAATTGACCAAAAAAAAAAGCCATTCTCGATTGAAAATGGCTTGTATCTTTATTCGAATTTTAGTGCATCCCCGTCAAATGCCTCATCAGCAACTTTAATAGAATCCGTTGGACATCCTTCAAATGCATCCATCATGTCATCTATAAGTACATCTGGAATTTCAACGATTCCCTCGTTATCGTCAAGGGTAACAAATGCAATCCCTTCGTCATCATAATCATATATATCTGGTGCTGCTGCTCCGCAAGCGCCACAAGCGATGCATGTTTCTTTATCCACAATAGTAAATTTAGCCATGAATATAACCCCTCCTAAGTTGATAGACAACTGATAATCTTTTTATTTCAGATTATTATCTCTTTCTTATTGTAAGACCGAATGCCAAACTTTTCAATAGAAATTGTATTGATAATAACTATCATGTAGCAGGATGTCAACGAAAATCATCGAATAATTAACATGGCCCTTTCCATGATGCGTCATTTAGTCACATAATTTTCCTTGTATTCATCAATAATAACGGCGATTTTTGCAGTTTTTTGTTACAATAGGTTTATTGGATAAATGAAACAAGGATGTGAGTCCCATGAAAAATTATCTACAGGCAATCATTCTATATGCGATAAAAAAATTTCAAGGTGAACGTTCCATTTATGCTATATACCATATGCTTCAGGGGAAGAAGTCGTCACAAACAATCCAGGATGCCCATTTATTCGGGTTGACGAATATATTTGGGACAATACCACGATTTACCCGTCAGCAGTTAAATCAAAACATTGAACAGTTCCTTGACCATGAATACATAAATTTAACGGATAAATCAGATGCATTTGAAATTAGTATGCAAGGTGAGGGGATGTTAGTCGATTACTTCAATGATAATCCTTTTCCGAATTTTATAAATGGTTGGAAGTATCACAATATCACCCCGGTTTTCTGGGGAAGGTTAAACTTACTCATTCAAACCATATCCCATATTGTCCACAATGAAAGGCGTTTTTATCCGATACAAAGAAATCCCAAAATCCAATTTTTCGTAAAGGAATTTTTACATGCCAATCGTCAGGACCGAGAGTTGATTGCGCAACATCTATATGAAGAACTGATATCCCTTTTAGAAAGTCAAAGTGATTTGAAACGAGATGTTTTCATTATGAAATTAACTGGGACAAACAGGATTGGGCTTACGTTTGAACAGATTGCAAAAAGGAAAGATCTAGAAGAAGAGTTTATCCGCTTTACTTTCCTTGACTCGTTGCATCAAATGCTTTCTGAAATGGAAACGGGAACGGGTTACCCCCTTTTGTCAACGTTGATCTATGATTGGCAAAGGGGTGAAAATCCTCATTTGACACAATCTACACAAACTACTTTACGATACATCCAAGAAGGGAAAAACCTTGGGGAAATAGCTGAGGTCCGCCGATTGAAAGTCAACACCATTGAGGATCACCTAGTCGAAATTGTTCTATCGGATAAAAGTTTTCCGATTGCCGATTATGTGTCTCTCGACGATGAGAGGGAAATTGCAGCCGCTATTAATGAACTTGGTACGAAAAAGCTTAAGGCTATCAAGCAGATGGTCGATAATAAACAGATAAGCTTTTTCCAAATCAGGCTTGTACTTGCGAAAATAGGTGATGGATGATGAATATAGAACGTGTCCTAAAAGAAAAATTTGGATTTGATGAATTTCGTCCTGGACAAAAAGAAGTGATCGAATCATTGATGTCCGGACGTCATACATTAGCGATGCTACCCACCGGATCCGGTAAATCATTGTGTTATCAGCTGCCGGCTTACCTTTTAAATAAGACTGTCCTAATTGTCTCCCCATTATTATCATTAATGCAGGATCAGGCAGATCAACTGAAGATGAGTGGCGAAAAAAGCGTATTGACCCTCAATTCTTTTTTGACGCTAAATCAAAAAAGGAAAGCTCTCGATCGATTACATAGTTATCGTTTTATCTTTTTATCTCCTGAAATGCTAAGTCTTGAGAGTGTACTAAAATCCTTGAAATCGATAGAAATCGGTTTGTTCGTCATAGATGAAGCACACTGTATCTCACAATGGGGTTACGATTTCCGTCCGGATTATTTGAATTTAGGAGAAGTGAGGCGTGAGTTGAAAAATCCGTTGACGCTTGCCCTGACAGCAACTGCAACCACTGAAGTCCGAAGGGACATCGTAAGTAAACTCGAAATTGGTCAAGCGGAAGAAATCGTCTCATCTGTTGATCGGGAAAATATTGCAATAATTGTCGAGCGCCTGATCAGTTACGATGAAAAGCTATCCCGTGTACTGGAGCTTGTCAGGAAATTTACAGGGAGCGGTATTATTTATTTTTCATCTAAAAAGGTTGCGGAATCGGTCACTGGGTTTTTACAGGAAAACGGGATTGACAGTGTCAATTATTATCACGGTGGCATGGAACAGGAACAAAGGATGCTCATTCAGCAGCAATTCATTTCTGGTCAGTTGAAAATTATATGTGCAACAAGTGCTTTTGGCATGGGTGTAAATAAATCGGATGTCAGATACGTTATCCATTTTCATATGCCATCCACGATGGAAGCATATCTTCAGGAGATAGGCAGGGCGGGACGAGATCGGAAACAAAGTGTCGCTGTCTTATTATATTGCGAAGGGGATGAAGGGCTTCCCTTGCGTTTGATGGAACAACAGTTACCTACGGATATGCAAATCGATGGTGTTTGTTCTTTCCTTAATGCTTCACAAAAGGGTTTGGCGAATTTCACCCTATCAGAAAAAGAACAGCTGTCTCAATCTTTTTCTTTGAACGATATCCAACTTCGTTTTTTTACCCAGCTCATTAATGGAACTAAAAATCCTTTAGACCAAATGTCAGAAATGAAAGAGTATTGCCAAAAGAGGAAATCCGGTAATCAAGAAAAGCTGCATAAATTCCTTCATTGGTTATATGCACGTGAATGTCGCCGTATAGGGATACTGCACTACTTTGAAGAAAAGCAGCGAGTAGTGAACCCCATTTGCTGTGATATCTGTGGGATGGATGCCGAAAAAATGGCTGATGTATGGCCGGAAGTTAAGGTTGATCCAGTTAATCCCTTTTCCACGTGGAAAAATGAATTGGCTTTAATCTTATTAAAGAAGGAAAATGGGAATGAAAAATAAGCAAGCTGAATTAATTAAACAACTAACAGACAAGCAGTTGCTATATAATTTGTTTCTTACACAAATTATTCTCTTAACGTTAGCCGTTTTTTTAGGTATTATTTTATTTGAGGACCGTTCTGCTTTTTTCGACTTATTTATCTTTGATGACCTAAATATTTTGCTGATTGGAATTCCCGCTGGAGTCATTGTCTTGTTATTTGACATTTTATTGATGAGAGTGACACCATCTTCCTATCAGGATGATGGTGGTATTAACGAACGCATTTTCAGTAACTTGTCATACCAGATGATTTTTGTCGTTGCTTTAGTGGTAGCGATAAGCGAAGAATTATTATTTCGTGGAGTGTTGCAAACACATTTGGGATTGCTATGGACGAGCCTGATTTTTGCAGCCGTTCATTATCGTTACCTTTTTAATTGGTTTTTATTTTTAAATGTTTTGGTTTTGAGCTTCTTTATCGGTTTTCTATTTGAAATGACTAATAATATCATCGTGACGATTACGGCCCACTTTTTGATTGACTTTATCCTTGGTGTTCTAATCAGGAGCAAAAAGCAAAGAGGGTTGAGCAAGAAAGGGGGTGACTTGAATGAGCCGAGTCCAAAAGAATGAAAAAGAAAACGACCAGGCTGGTGAACTTCGTTCGCGAATTGAACGTCAGAAGGCTAAGTCATCATTGCCCAAGCGCAGTAAAGTCCACCAGAATAAAAAGAAAAAAAGTAAAGTGAAGATTAAGTTTCCAATGATACAATTATTAGCGTTATTTTTTATTTTGCTTCCAATTGGATTTTACAGCCTTTATACATATCTTCAGGATAGACCTGTACATGATACAAAAAGTGACCAAGTCTTCATTGATGAAAATAAGGGAGACGAGGATAAAGAAACGATTCCAACTACAGCAACAGCAGCTGATTTAAAGGAAAAGAAAGAGAAAGCGTCGGCAAAGGCTGAAGCGGAGAAAGAAAAAAAAGAAAAAGAAAAAGAAGAAGCTGAAGCTAAAGCTAAAGCAGAGGAAGAAGAAAAGCGGAAAGCCGCAAAAGAGGAGCAAGCAAAGAAAAAGGCAGAAGAAAAGGCAAAAGCACAGCAAGTAGCAGAAGAAAAGGCAAAAGCACAGCAAGTGGCAGAAGAAAAGGCAAAAGCACAGCAAATAGCTGATGAAAAAGCAAAGAGGGAAGCAGCCGAAAAGAAAGTGACAGCCGAACGCGTTCAAGACGCGAAACCGAATAAAGATGATTACAAGGTTCTCTTACATACTGTACAAGGTGAGGAAACATTATTCCGCATTTCCATGAACTACTACAAATCACAGGAAGGCATTGCCCTTATCAGGGAGTGGAATGGGCTGAATGGCAATGAAATCTCCAAGGGTCAGGTGTTAAAAATACCGATCAAGAAATAATGATGGCACCCTGTCTTTAGAGGCAGGGTGTTTTTGTTAAATGTTTGGCTTGTTTTTAGTATGTAAACTTGAAAGGTACTTTATCATTTTTTCCTGGACAGCTTCATATCATGATTTGTAAGAGTAGAGGAGGAAATGCGATGGAATCGACAATCATTTTATTGGATGAAAAAACCGATCAAGCAACAAAACAAATGCTTCAGAATGTTGTGGGTCGAAAAAAAAAGTTCGAGGCTCTTAAAAAGAAGCATCTTCAAAGCTTGTGGGCAACCATGATTGTTGCTGCCCTTTTTTTGGTTTATCTTTATTTTTATATCGTTGTACCTTATTCCTATTCCTTTTTTAGTATGTTTAGTGTTTTCGTCGACCATTTTAGCCATTTCCTTTTTTTGGCGGCCGCCATTGGACTATATGGATATATGGTATTAATTAAAAAAAAGCTTGATAAAGCAGAAAAGGAGTTTCAGCTTCTTCGCTGCGAAATTATTAATAAAAGCAAGCAGTTATGGGAAAAAGAGGAAGAATGGAAAAATCGACATAAAGTATTTGAAATGATGAAAAAAAATTATGATATTAACTTATATCATGAAAATAAATGAATGATCACATTAAAAATCATATTTGATTGCGAGTAATTTTGTTTTATGGTTATATGAAGGTAACTCTTGGGATTAGGATGGAAAGAAGGTTTAACGAAGGATGTTATTGGTATCTGGATTACTATTAGTCATCATTTTACTGATTGTTGCCACGATCATTTATATGTGGCGTACGGCTAAGCAAGATAGGCTGATTTTTCAAGATTTATATTTCAAAGACTTTCCTGAAGGGTTTGGCGATATGCGGATTTTCTTCATATCCGATCTTCATCGACGGATCATATCGGATAAATTAATTGAGGGTGCCCGTGACAAGGCAGATTTGGTAATCATAGGCGGGGACATAAGGGAAAGAGGGGTCCCCATAGAACGTGTGGAAAAAAATATATTAAAATTAAAAGAACTTGGTCCCCTTTATTTTGTTTGGGGAAATAATGATTATGAAGGGGATTTCCATGAGCTTGATGCAACTCTTCTGAAGCATGGAGTAAAAATGCTTGATAATACAGCTGTTTCTTTTGAGTCTCAAAATGGCAGGAAAATCGCTCTTCTGGGCATTGATGATATAACGGAGGAACGAGATAGGCTTGACCTTGCTCTGTCGGATTGCGGGAATGAGGCTTTTCGGATTTTGGTGAGTCATAACCCTTTGATAATGAAACAATTGATTCCGGAACACCAGATAGGTCTCGTCCTGTCCGGTCACACCCATGGCGGACAGATCCGCATATTCGGATTAGGGCCCTATAAGATAGGCAGCATTAAAAAGGAGGGGGAGTGTTTGTTTATGACAAGTAATGGTTATGGGACAAGCACAGTCCCTTTAAGGCTTGAGGCTAAGCCGGAAACGCATCTATTCAACCTGAAAAGGGGGACGAGCACTGAGGTGGGCGTTGCGGTGGAGAAGACCTATTAAGCTGCTTTTAATCTAGCATATCTGGATTTTACAGACTTAAAATAATCAACTATAATTTCAACAAATGAACGTACAGTTATTGGAGGCCTTGTAAAACCATGCAAGAAGGTAAATATAATATAAAGGCAGTTTCAAAACTGCTAGACATTCAGCCGGGAACCTTGAGGGCATGGGAAAGGCGCTATAAATTTATCGAACCTGTCAGGAATGAATCAGGGCACCGGCTGTATACAGAAAAACATTTGCAAATCCTAAAATGGCTCATCAATAAAACAGAGCAAGGTTTCACAATCAGCCAGGCCGTTTCACTTCTTGAAAGTACTGGCACTCTAGCGACTGAAGTTCCTGAAATGACCCGTAAGGACGAACAAACGATTAAGTTATCGGATCAATTAATCGAGGCCCTATTGAATTTCAATGAAAATAAAGCACACATGCTGATAAGCCAAGCATTCAGTATGTATACACTCGAACATACCATAGTTGATATACTCGGTTCCATATTGGTTCAGGTAGGGGATAAGTGGGAAAGGGGAGAAATTACTTCCGCCCATGAACACTTTGCTTCGAACATCCTAAAATCCAGGATCAGTTCAGTCATGCATACGATTCCGACTAACGGTTTTCTTCCGAAAGCCCTTACCGTTTGTGCCCCTGGTGAAAAACATGAATTCGGACTGTTGGTCTTTACCGTTTTTTTGAAACGGAAAGGATATGAAACTATTTATTTGGGAGAATCCATCGTGGATAAGGATCTTTTTACTGTTTTAAACATCATAAGGCCCTCATACTTATTCATGTCATGTTCACAGAAAGAGAATCTCGATGGAACATTCAGGCTGGTTGAAGCCTTAATAAAGGATTTTCCGGATTTGAAGGTGGGTCTTGGGGGTGCGGCGCTGAGCCTTGTATCCGAAGAAATCCGTACTTCCTTCAGCGGAGTTTTAATGGGGGATACACAATCGGAATGGGAGGAATGGCTGAAAGGTTAGCGGCAGGCTTTGGAGAAATAATGGATATGCACTCTAAGACCAAGGCTTCATATGATGTATGAAGATGGTAACCAGGGGGCATTTTTTTATGAAGCTGGAGCGATTAACTAATAATAAAATCAAGATTTTTTTGACCCTTGATGATTTGATTGATAGAGGTATAACAAAAGAAGATATTTTAGGGAATTCCTTAAAGGTCCACAAGTTATTTCAGGATATGGTCGAAGAAGCGTGCGAAGAACTCAGCTTTAAAATGAGTGGTTCCATTGCAATCGAAATTTTTTCCCTGCCTGCTCAAGGGTTAATAATCATTGTAACGAAGGAAGAAGAGGAGTTATTGACAGACGAAGAGGAATTTTTGGATTTACAGGTGAAAATTGATGACCATCCCCATATTCTGTATGTTTTCGATGATTTTGAAGATATCGTCCAATTATCTCAAAGATTGTCTTTTCAAGGTTTGATAAAGAGTAATCTTTATCATTATGAGGGAAGATACTATTTACTTATCGAAAATATTAAAGATGCGACATATGACACGATCATCTCTTTAGCGGCTGAGTATGGCCATGCATCAACACTGACACTCTGCCGCATCAATGAATATGGAACATGTATAATCGAAAATGAAGCGATACATGTTTTGATCTCACACTTTAGTTAGATGTAAACCGAAAGAGACAAGGCAGCCACATAATGGAAAAACAATGCGGGTTGCCTTACTTGTCTCACCTTTCCTGCCGAAGAAAATATATGGTAAAAGGGTAAGAAAACAGTTGATATGATAACGTTTTCATTTTTAGAATATTTCCAACTTTTAAATTCCCATTTTAACTCTTGCATAAATATAACGAAGGTGTATACTAGCACATGAAGAGGACTATTTGAAGATTATAATTTGATATATGGATGAGATTTTCTAGGAGGTACTTTTAATGGAATCGGCAAAAGGCAATAGCCATGTAAATGAAGAGGAAAAACACGATGTACTGAGGTCTACCCAAACAGTAATACATAAAGCTTTAGATAAGCTGGGTTACCCGGAAGAAGTTTATGAGCTTTTGAAGGAACCATTGCGTTTATTAACGGTGAAGATGCCAATCCGCATGGATGATGGGTCAGTTAAAATTTTCACTGGTTACCGTGCACAGCATAACGATGCTGTTGGGCCTACAAAAGGTGGTATCCGTTTTCACCCAAATGTAACGGAACGTGAAGTGAAAGCATTATCCATCTGGATGAGTTTGAAATGCGGAATCGTTGATTTACCATATGGCGGGGGTAAAGGCGGTATCGTTTGCGATCCTCGTAATATGTCCTTCCGTGAACTGGAAAGGCTAAGCCGTGGCTATGTTCGCGCAATTAGCCAAATCGTTGGGCCGACTAAAGATATCCCGGCACCTGATGTATTTACAAATTCTCAGATCATGGCTTGGATGATGGATGAATACAGCCGTATGGATGAATTCAACTCACCAGGATTCATTACGGGTAAACCGCTTGTACTTGGCGGTTCTCATGGCCGTGAATCAGCCACTGCCAAGGGTGTAACGATTTGTATCAATGAAGCTGCCAAGAAACGCGGCATTGATATTAAAGGTGCACGTGTCGTCATCCAAGGTTTTGGTAACGCTGGTAGTTTCTTAGCTAAATTCATGCATGATGCAGGTGCTAAAGTTATTGGGATTTCAGATGCATATGGTGCTCTTCATGATCCTGAAGGCTTGGATATCGATTATCTTCTCGATCGGAGAGATAGTTTCGGAACCGTAACGAAATTGTTTAAAAGCACAATTTCAAATAAGGAACTGCTTGAATTGGAATGTGATATTTTAGTTCCCGCTGCAATTGAAAACCAAATCACTGAAGAAAATGCTGCTGATATCAAAGCATCGATCGTTGTCGAGGCAGCAAACGGACCTACAACAATTGAGGCGACACAAATCCTAACGGATCGTGGAATCCTTCTTGTTCCTGATGTTCTTGCTTCTGCTGGTGGAGTAACGGTTTCCTACTTCGAATGGGTACAAAATAATCAAGGATATTACTGGTCTGAAGAAGAAGTGGACGAAAAGCTGGAAAAAATCCTTGTCAAATCTTTTAATAATATATATGAACTTGCACAATCCAGACGTGTTGATATGCGTCTTGCGGCTTATATGATCGGTGTAAGAAAAATGGCTGAAGCTTCACGCTTCCGTGGTTGGATCTAAAAGATTCAGATCATGTATTGATTATAATTAAAATCATGTTCATTGCTTTATCATTGAAATGATTTGTAAAAACTCCTATCATGTATTGATAGGAGTTTTTATTTTTAGACGAACGAATTATATAGTGAATGGAAAGGCAGTGGAGTATAGATGAATGTTGAAGAAGTCATTATCATAGGCGGGGGGCCTTGTGGATTGGCTGCTGCTATCGCTCTTAAAGAAGTGGGAATACAGTCCCTGATCATTGAAAAAGGTAATGTGGTGGATTCCATTTACCGGTATCCAACTCACCAAACATTTTTCAGTTCAAGTGAAAAACTGGAGATTGGTGATACCGCTTTTATTATCGAAAATCGTAAACCGGTCCGTAATCAGGCGCTAGCCTATTATAGGGAAGTGGTCAGAAGGAAAGAATTGCGGATCAATAAATTTGAAAAAGTAGAAAAAGTGGAAAAACGTGAAGATGGGAAATTTTTGGTCAAGACATCAAAAGGTGACTATACTGCTCTACATGTGATCGTATCGACCGGATATTATGATCATCCTAACTATATGTGCATTCCAGGCGAACAGCTTCCTAAAGTGTTTCATTACTTCAAGGAGGGCCACCCCTACTTTAATTGTGATGTTGCAGTCATCGGTGGTAAAAACTCAAGTGTGGATGCGGCACTGGAATTGGTCAAATCAGGCGCAAGAGTTACAGTCCTTTATAGAGGATCGGATTACTCTTCAAAAGTCAAACCATGGATTCTCCCGGAATTTGAATCATTAGTCCGCAATGGAACGATCAAGATGGAGTTTAATGCGAATGTTGATAAGATAACTGAAGATAGTGTCATATATCATGTAGGTGAAGAGGAAAAAGTTGTTAAAAATGATTTTGTGTTTGCCATGACTGGCTACCATCCTGATCATACCTTTTTAGCTTCAATGGGCATAAATATTGATAAGGAGACTGGAAGGCCCGAATATAACGAGGAAACGATGGAAACGAACGTTAAAGGCCTTTATATTGCAGGAGTTCTGGCAGCAGGAAATAATGCGAACGAAATCTTCATTGAAAATGGCAGGTTCCATGGTGGTTTGATTGCCTATCATTTGGCTGTTAAAGAAAAGTGAATGGAATGAAAAGGAGATGGGGAAATATGGATAAAATAACATTGATAACGACAGGCGGGACTATTGCCAGTAAAGAAACCATTAATGGTATGTTGGCCTCAGGTGCATTGACTGGCCAGGAGTTGGCATCACTTTGCGAATTACCCAACGATATTGAGGTTAAAGTGGTGGATGTTTTCCAGATTTCTAGCATGTCCATGTCCTTTGAGAAAATGCAACAGCTTAAATTAGCCATTCATAAGGAATTGGAAGATCCGGAAGTTACGGGAATCGTTGTGACCCACGGTACGGACACACTAGAGGAAACGGCTTACTTCCTTGATGTCACGAATAAGGATCAACGTCCAATTGTATTAACCGGCTCCCAGCGGTCTCCCCATGACGTGGGAACCGATGTATATTCCAATCTAAGGAATTCAATATTATGCGCTGCGAGTGATTTGCTTAGGGATGTTGGCGTAGTTGTCGTTTTTAATGAGCGGATCTATTCAGCAAAGTATGTTAAAAAAGTCCATGCTTCCAATTTGCAGGGATTCGAATCCTTTGGATATGGATATTTGGGGATAATTGATAATGATGTCGTAAGCATTTATCAAAAACCTTTACATAGGGAGTATTATGAGATTCAGAATTGCATTCCCAGAGTGGATATCATCAAGTGCCACACAGGTGCTGATGGCATCTTTATTGATGCAGCGGTTGCAAATGGTGCAAAAGGCATCGTGCTCGAGGGTGTAGGAAGGGGACAAGGTACCCCTGAAATGGTAACTTCCATACAAAATGTAATCGATAATGGCATTACGGTCGTCATGACAACAAGTGCCGAAGAAGGTAAAGTTTACCCGGCATATGATTATGTAGGCAGCGCATTTGATTTAAAACAGCGCGGCGTGATATTAGGTGCTGATTATGACAGCAAAAAGGCTAGAATTAAGTTAGCTGTCGTGCTGGCAAGCGAAAACTCTGTAGATGAAACCTTCTTTAAGTAAATAAATGCTGGAAGACTTGATTCTTGGATTCAGTTTTTCTTCATTCCGTGGTACGATTAAGGAAAAGAAGAGGAAAAGAGGGTCAGCTAATGCTGGTCATGTTGTCAGCGGCTATTGCGCCAGGGTTGGCGCTACTTAGCTATTTCTATTTGAAAGATCAATATGAAACCGAGCCTATATCGGTTGTGGTCAAAACATTTTTATTCGGTGTCTTTCTGGTTTTGCCGATAATGTTCATACAGTATGTGCTCGAAACGGAACATATCTTGAATACCGACTTAGCTAATGCATTTTTATGGGCTGCACTGCTTGAGGAATTCTTCAAGTGGTTCATTCTCATTTATGTTATTTATCAGCACGTAGCATTCGATGAGCCATATGATGGGATCGTGTACGGCGCTGCAGTCTCCCTTGGATTCGCTACGATGGAGAATATTTTATACCTGCTGGCCAACGGGGTGGAACATGCTTTTCTCAGGGCGGTTCTCCCTGTATCCAGTCATGCTTTGTTCGGTGTGCTCATGGGGTATTATTTGGGCAAGGCGAAATTTTCAGCTTCGAATAATAGGTTCTATTTATTATTGGCATTGGTCATCCCAATTGCTTTACATGGGGTTTATGACTATATTTTAGTTTCCCAAAAATTTTGGGTATACTTCATTATGCCATTTATGATTTACCTATGGTGGTTAGGTATGAAAAAAGTAAAAAAAGCACGTTTGTTGTCTGACTTTCACGCAGAAAAACTTTCTCAAAAACATTTTATTAGCAAATGATAAATACTTCCAAAACGGAGTGCTGGCATATTTTGCCCGCTCCGTTTTTTTATGGTATGGAATAAAAAAGCCAGTTAAGAAGAAAATAGTATTACATTAATTCAAGAAAAAGAGGAGTGTTTTTGATGAAAGGAATTTCGTCAAAATGGAAATGGCTATTGCTGTTTTCGTGTATAACTATTTGTTTCGGAATTTACCCGGAAACAAGAACAAATGCCTTTTCGAGCCAAGTCATTCAAAAAGGTGCGGTGGGTGATGATGTAATTGAAATGCAGGCACGATTACAAAACATCGGTTACTATAATGGAAAGATTGATGGAGCCTATGGATGGGGAACTTATTGGGCACTTCGAAACTTTCAACAAGATTTCGGGCTTCCTATCGATGGTTTAGCAGGAACTACAACAAAACAGAAGTTGACCAATGCCTCTAACTTCAATAAAAAATTTGTTCACGAACAGATCAATAAAGGGAACGAGTTCACCTATTATGGGGGGGTCCCCATTGAAAAACAGGTGAAAGTGAAAAGAAATGCAAATGGATCCAAGTCAGGTGGAGGCAATGCTTCCGGAAATGCTCCTTCCAAAACGGCGACATCAGCCAATCTTCCGGGAGGATATTCTCAAAACGATATACAGCTGATGGCCAATGCCGTTTATGGAGAGGCACGAGGGGAGCCATATACAGGTCAGGTTGCTGTTGCAGCAGTAATACTGAATAGGGTGGAAAGTGCAGCTTTCCCGAATACGGTTTCAGGAGTAATTTTTGAACCTGGGGCCTTTACGGCTGTTGCGGATGGACAGATTTGGCTGACTCCAAACGAAAGGGCAAAAGAAGCCGTGGTGGATGCCATCAATGGTTGGGATCCAAGCAGTAATGCAGAATATTACTTTAATCCCGATACGGCAACAAGTAAATGGATCTGGTCAAGACAACAAATTAAAAGAATCGGAAAACATATCTTTTGTAAGTAAAGAGGTGAAGGAAAATGATCAGGAATATAGTGATTGCCCTGCTTGTTGTAGTTGTTGCAGGAACTGCATTCTGGGGCTATCAAGAACATAAGGAAAAAAATGCTATATTAATTAACGCGGAAAATACGTATCAGCGAGCCTTTCATGATTTAAGCTACCAAGTAGATTTATTGCACGATAAGGTCGGCGGTACTTTGGCGATGAATTCAAGATATTCATTAAGTCCAGCTTTAACAGATGTTTGGCGTATCACTTCCGAAGCCCAAAGTGATGTAGGGCAATTGCCATTGACCTTGCTTCCTTTTAATAAGACAGAAGAATTTTTATCAAAAATTGCGGACTTCAGTTATAAAACAGCTGTACGTGACCTTGAAAAAGAACCATTGAATGATCAGGAATATTCGACTTTGCAATCCTTGTACACGCAGGCAGGGGACATCCAGGACGAGTTAAGAAAAGTCCAGTATCTAGTCCTTAAAAACAATTTAAGATGGATGGATGTCGAAATGGCTCTTGCATCTGGAAAAGAAAATTCAGATAACACGATCATTGACGGATTAAAAACTGTAGAGAAAAAAGTTTCTGGATATGGGGAAACAAATGAGATGAATCCGACGTTTACTACTGCACCACAGAGGGATGAAAACTTCAAAAATTTGCAAGGTGCAACCATTACAAAACAAGAAGCGATTGCGACAGCAAAAAGCTATGCTCATTCAAAAAGCAAAAATTTGAAGGTGAATGTTGAAGAAAACGGCAAAGGTTCCGATTATGGATTTTATAGTGTGAGCATCCTCGATAAGGACTCCGGTACCGAATTAAATATGGATTTAACAAAAAAAGGCGGTTACCCTATTTGGTATATCAATAATAGGGACGTGAACAAAACAAATATTGATTTGAATCAAGCCAATACAAAAGCCATAGATTTTTTAAAGGAACATGATTTCAGTTCACTTGAATTATTTGAAAGTGCTCAGTACGATAATATCGCTTTACTTAATTTCGTATCATCTGAAAATGGAGTCAAGATTTATCCTGATTCAGTCAAGGTCAAAATCGCATTGGATGACGGATCCGTTATAGGATTTTCAGCTGACGAGTATTTAAAATCACATAAAACCAGGGAAATAGGAAATCCGAAAATATCCGAGAAAGAAGCTAAGGACAAAATCAACTTGAATGTGAAAATAATGGAAGAAGGAAAGGCGTTAATCATCAATGATATTGGTGAAGAAGTACTTTGTTATGAATTTCTCGGCACGATTAAAGAGGATACCTACCGTATTTTCATTAATGCAGATACTGGTCAAGAAGAAAAGGTGGAAAAATTAAAGAACTCCGAACCCGTATACGAGAATTTAATTTAAACTGTCAGGATGTTTCATTCATTTAGGGAAATGTGCCCAGTCACTTTCCCTTTTTTATTTCATGACATAATAAATTATATGTTTTTTGAATTATATGGGAAAAATCATTAGTAATGTTATGTTGTTTCCTGATAGTTCAAATACGTGCGAATGGTTGTAACCCTTGATACGGCATATATCCAGAACATTCCGGGTGTACTCCCTTTCGCAATGGAGGATATCAGTAGCAGAGCTTCTAAAGGCTTTAAAAAGGGGCTCATATACAATCGGTTTCGCAATTATACCTGTGGATGGCGCTTACACTAAAATCAGGGAGATCCATTATTTACGTTTAAAAGTAAAGTCATTCGTGTAACGGAGAAAGAGCCTGGAGATAAGCTGCTGTACGTCAATTTCTTGGACTGACTAAAAATGAAGTACAGACACTAATGAGATTCATTTTTGAAAAGCAGGTCGATTTAAAGAAAAAAAGGCTTGTAAGTTTGACATGATTGAATGAAAAACAGCTATTCCATCCATACTGCTAATATAAACAGTATGGAAGGTGCGGCTTATGAAAACATTTGAAAGACTATTAATTAAAGTGATAATCATCCAATTGGCCTGCTTATTTTTTTTCCAGTTCCTTTTGAGCAGGGAGGATCAAATCTTTGATTTGACCAAGCTTTCGAGGTATGAAGGTGTCACTAGCAATAATTATACGAAAATCATTGAAACATTCAATGGGACCTCAAAGTAAAAGCGGTGATCCGCTTTTTTTTGTATGAAGATTTTGGATAAAGGGAAATGATTGATGGATGTATGATCGAGAGATGAACTAGGTGATTTTGAACGTACACTTCCCTTTTATTAATGATTTTCCCGCTAGATGTGATAAAATATAAGGGTACTAAATAATCAGCATGATTGTAGGATTCTTGGGAGGATTTATGGAAAAAAAATTATCAGTTGCAATCGATGGGCCAGCTGCTGCTGGAAAAAGCACGGTTGCTAAAATTGTTGCAGAAAAGTTCAATTACATATATGTGGATACAGGTGCAATGTACAGGGCCCTTACCTATAAGGCCATTAACCAACAGATTCGACTGAATGATGAACAAGCACTATCCGAAGTTCTCATCAATACAGATATCGAATTAAGACCAAGTGAAAATGGGCAGTTGGTGTTCGTGGATAATGTGGACGTGACAGCCCAAATCAGAAACAATGAAGTGACTGGTTCTGTTTCGGAGGTGGCAAAGCACCGGAGCATCCGGGAAGAAATGGTTTGCAGGCAGCAAATCTTTGGTGAAAATGGCGGAGTGGTCATGGATGGCAGAGATATCGGAACGCACGTTCTTCCTAACGCCGAAGTAAAAGTTTTTCTAGTCGCCTCTGTAGATGAAAGGGCACAGCGGAGACATCAGGAAAATATATTGAAAGGTTTCCCATCCGATATCGAAAAGTTAAGGGAAGAAATTGCAACAAGGGACAAGCTGGACTCGGAACGCGAGGTATCGCCCCTGAAAAAGGCAGTGGATGCCATCGAAATTGATACGACTTCATTATCGATTCAAGAAGTGGCAGAAAGTATCATGTCTTTAATAGAAGAGAGGAAAAGATGAAATTGGATTTTTACACATTTGGCAAAAACGTCGTAAAAGGCGTTTTAATGCCAGCGTATAGGGTTAAGACGCTTGGAAAGGAACATATCCCTAAAGAGGGCGGAGTATTGATTTGTGCCAATCACATTGATAATTTTGATCCGCCTGTAGTTGGCATGACATCTCCAAGGGACATCCATTTCATGGCGAAAGAAGAGTTGTTTCAAGCACCTATTTTAAAGGGTATATTACCAAGAGTGAATGCTTTTCCCGTGAAGCGGGGCAATAGCGATCGGGAATCCCTTAGAAAAGGTTTAAAGCTATTGAAAGAGGGCAAGGCTATTGGGCTGTTTCCCGAGGGAACCAGGAGTAAGACAGGTGAATTGGGAGAAGGTTTGGCTGGCGCCGGATTTTTCGCACTGCGATCTGATGCCGTGATCATACCATGTGCGATTATCGGCCCATATAAACTTTTGCGTCCTTTGAAGGTGGTTTACGGACCTCCTATAAATTTTACCGAATATCGGGAACGGAAAATATCAGCTGATGAAGCTACTAAAATCATCATGGAACAAATTGGAAAATTGATTTCCGAGCATAAATAGTTCTTGATACTTGACAATTTTCTGATTTTGTTAGAATTTATAAAATAAGGGTATTGTTCCTTATTGGGGATGAAAAGGAATATAACCTTATTACTCTAAAAAAAACTGTTTTTATCTTTATTAGGAAAGTGTTTTTATTGAACCACTTTAAATAAAATATGTGGCCGATGAAGAGGAAGTTTGCTGATCAGTCATGGGTTAAGGAGGAGTTAGTAATGACAGAAGATATGAACCAGGTAGAAGTGAACAATTACAAAGTTGGGGATCAAGTTAAAGGTACCGTTTCAAAGGTAGAAGAAAAACAGGTCATTGTCGATTGTGAAAACAGCAAGACAGATGGAATCATTCCTATCAGTGAGTTATCGAGCCTTCATGTCGAAAAGGCGTCAGATGCCGTTTCGGTAGGTGATGTATTGGAGCTGGAAATCATTAAAGTAGAAGAAGAAGCTCTCATTCTATCTAAACGTAAGATTGACGCTCTGAAAGCATGGGATGACCTGGAATTGAAATTTGAAAACGGAGACGTATTTGAGGCTGAAGTTAAAGATGTCGTCAAAGGCGGGCTTGTTGTAGATCTAGGCGTACGTGGTTTTGTTCCAGCTTCTCTAGTAGAAGACTATTTCGTTGAAGACTTTTCTGATTACAAAAACAAAACCTTAACATTCAAGATCGTTGAGCTTGAGAAAGACAAGAATCGCTTAATCCTCTCACATCGGGCAGTCGTCCAAGACCAAAAGGAAAAACAAAAAGCAAACGTTTTGGATAAGATTGAAAGCGGGCAGGTGCTTGAAGGTGTGGTCCAAAGGATTACCGATTTTGGTGCATTCGTGGATATTGGCGGCGTAGATGGTCTTGTCCACATTTCCCAGCTATCCCATCAGCATGTCGAAAAGGCATCCGATGTGGTTTCCGAAGGGGATAATGTGCAGGTGAAAGTTCTATCCATTGATCGTGATAATGAAAGGATTTCACTTTCCATAAAGGATACTCTTCCGGGACCATGGTCAGGAATTGCAGAAAAAGCGGCAAAGGGCTCTACACAAGATGGTATCGTTAAACGCCTTGTTTCTTTTGGTGCATTCGTTGAGATTTTCCCAGGGGTAGAAGGTCTTGTCCATATTTCACAGATCTCGCACAAGCATATTGCAACACCACAAGAAATACTTAAAGAAGGCCAGTCTGTTGAAGTGAAGGTCCTGGATGTCAATGAAACGGATCAACGTCTATCATTGAGCATTAAAGAACTTGAAGAACCTCAATCCAAATACAACACATCGGATTATGAGCTTCCTGAAGAATCGAAGGGCTTTCAGCTAGGTGAAATGATTGGTGATCAATTGAAAAAACTAAAATAAGATAATAATGGTGAGGGTCTTGGAGAGAGAACAACGAAAATTAGATCATATAGAATTTGCGTTAAAAACAGGTCAGCAGCATAAAACAGGGCTAGAGGATATTTCGTTTATTCACCAAAGCTTACCAGGAATTTCCTTGAATAATGTGAACCTATCAGCGGAAGTTGGCGGACTTGAATTAAGTTCGCCAATTTTTATAAATGCCATGACCGGTGGCGGAGGCCCTGAAACTGAAAAATTGAATGGTGACCTGGCCATTGCTGCCCGGGAAACAGGAATCGCTATGGCGGTTGGATCACAAATGGCAGCCATCAAGGATTCTAGTCAGCAAGACTCCTTTAAAGTGGTAAGACAGGAAAATCCTGATGGGGTGCTGATTGGTAATCTTGGCGGTGAAGCAACAGTCGAACAGGCAAAGCGAGCCAGCGAAATGATCGGGGCAAATGCCCTGCAGATTCATCTTAACGTCATTCAGGAATTGACGATGCCTGAAGGGGATAGGAATTTTGCGGGTACCCTTTCGAGAATAGAGAAAATCAACAGAAGTATCGGAATTCCTGTCATCGTAAAAGAGGTTGGATTTGGGATGAGTAAGGAAACGGTGCAGCAATTACATTCCGTTGGTGTATCGATCATTGATGTAGGCGGGTTTGGCGGAACGAATTTTGCTAAAATCGAAAATGAAAGACGAGCGAAAATACTCGGATATTTTAATGAATGGGGCATACCGACAGCTGCTTCGATAGTCGAAGCCGTTAATGTTTCACCTCAGCTTTCAGTTATTGGATCGGGGGGCATTCAAAGCCCTTTGGAAATTACAAAAAGCCTGGCCTTAGGAGCGAAAGGTGTCGGGTTAGCCGGACATTTCCTCAAGCTGCATAAAGAGTTTGGCCTGGTACAATTGATTAAAGAAATAAACTACATACATGAAGATTTAAAGATCATCATGACTGCACTAGGGTGCGGTAATATTTCAGAATTAAGGAACGCGAAAATAGTCATCAAAGGCAACACCTATCATTGGTTATCTCAAAGAGGCATAAATTGTTCGGCATATGCTAAATGAATTCCACAAAAAGAAGCATCTCAATTGAAACGATTGAGATGCTTCTTTTTGTTCGGGATAACTTAGCTATTCCTTTTTCGTGCCTCTTCGGGACTTTCCATTCTTGTTGCCCCTTTATGACCCAAGGATTGGTCCCTATCGGACTCCACCCGTTTACTTTCTTTCAATTTCTTTTCTTGTCGATCTTTGCCCATGTTTACACCTCCTTTTTAAAATGATAGGGGGACGGTTTTATGGATGAATATTGCAGTTCCTCATTTAAATCCCCGCCTTTACGTTTATTCTTTGAATAAACAAGCCATAATGTTCCTAAAAGGGGGATGCATGCATGGATGGAATTTTGTTTTATTGGATGTCATGGATAGTTTGGGTCATTGTCATGTATTTTATTCCAAAAACGGTTCCATTTCGTTTTGATTTTCTTTTTCATCTATTAGCCGTAATGGTATTAACGGGGTATAAACTGGAGGTTTCCTTATTTTCCATGCATTTGAGCGGTCCATATCTTTTCTTTATACTATGTGTGTATATTAGGAAACAATCAATCATCAAGGTGATGGAACTGATCTGCGGAAGTCTTATTATCACTCTCGCCTATGCCAGTTTTCAACTTTTTTCTTTACTTGATCCGATATGGCTCATCATGAAACCCTCTTATCTTTTGTGTATTTTCCTGAATTATCTTATCCTATTACTTTTTAAAAATTGGAAACATCGATTGTTCGTCCTTTTAATCGGTTTGATAATGGGTGATATCATATATTCTGGATTGCTTGTTTATCACTCTTTGTCTTATGTGGCCCTTGCATACGCATGGCACGATAATGCAGTGCTGATATTGGGCACGAACATACTGTGGAGAATGTTGGAGCTTGTTGGCCAATACATTTATTCATCATCCCAATCGAGATTGTTATCAAAACAAAGAAAAGAGAATTTTAATCAATGAGGAGTATTGGGAAAGATTAAGGAAAAAAGATATGGGGTGTTATCCGTTTTTATCCAAAATGCTGCAGGTTTAAATGGAATCAATTGGAAGTGGAAGGCTTTTATGCATACAATCATTGTTGATTGGCGAGAAATTTGTTACTATAGGATAGTTAGAGGTCTGTAGATATATCGTAAAATGCTCTAAATAATTAAAAGGAAGCAGTGTGCCGAAAGCTTCTTCATTTTTTTGGGCTGTTTATAATCACGTTTTAGCATGCTGAGGGTTCAGCTTCACGCCACCTGAGGAACTGGGGAGTAAAGTGGACAAACTGCCTGATACGTTTAACTGAACATCAGTAGGGAATTCTCTTACTGATGAAATTTTCCTTTATATGATGATGGATACAGCCTTTTCCTTTAAAAGGAAATAATGAAAATCAATAATGCAAAAAGCAACCTTAATAAATGCATTCATGAATTTCGTGACTTTGACAGAGATATAGTAGCAGAAAGGGTGAATAGCAATGCCAAAACCGGTAATTGCGATAGTCGGTCGTCCGAACGTGGGGAAATCGACAATCTTTAATAGAATAGTGGGAGAACGGGTTTCGATTGTCGAAGACGTTCCTGGAGTAACACGTGACAGGATTTATAGTTCAGGTGAATGGTTGACACATGATTTTAACATTATTGATACAGGTGGAATTGATATCGGTGACGAGCCGTTCCTAGAACAAATTCGCCAGCAGGCTGAAATTGCCATCGATGAAGCCGATGTGATAATTTTTATGACGAATGGTCGTGAAGGGGTAACGTCTGCAGATGAAGAGGTCGCTAAGATTCTCTTTAAATCGAGAAAGCCAGTTGTCCTTGCGGTAAATAAAGTCGATAACCCAGAAATGAGAGATCAAATCTATGATTTCTATGCGTTAGGTTTTGGAGATCCATTCCCGATCTCCGGGTCTCATGGACTCGGTCTTGGTGACCTACTGGATGAAGCGGCCAAACACTTCCCTAAATTCAGCGGCCAGGATTATGCTGATGATGTCATTAAATTCAGTTTGATTGGACGACCGAATGTAGGTAAATCTTCACTGGTCAATGCATTGTTAGGTGAAGATCGTGTCATTGTAAGTGAAATTGAAGGAACGACTCGCGACGCGATTGACTCCCCTTATAAATATAATGGCAAAGAATATGTCATTATTGATACTGCTGGGATGCGGAAAAAAGGGAAAGTGTATGAAAGTACGGAGAAATATAGCGTTCTTCGTGCATTAAGGGCAATTGAACGTTCAGACGTTGTTCTTGTGGTCCTGAACGCTGAAGAAGGTATTCGTGAGCAGGATAAAAAAATTGCCGGATATGCCCATGAAGCGGGTAGAGCGGTCATCATCGTCGTCAATAAGTGGGATGCCATCGAGAAAGATGAAAAAACGATGAAGGATTTTGAAGAAAAGATCCGTGCCCATTTCCTATTCTTGGATTATGCGCCAATCATCTATCTTTCTGCCTTAACTAGAAAAAGGACACATACCTTAATACCAGTCATCGATCAGGCTAGTGAGAATCATGCTATCCGTGTTCAGACAAATGTATTGAATGAAGTGGTCATGGATGCCGTGGCGATGAATCCGACACCGACTCATAATGGCAACCGTTTGAAAATCTATTATACGACTCAGGTTGCGATTAAGCCGCCTACTTTCGTTGTATTCGTTAACGATCCGGAGTTATTGCATTTCTCATATGAGAGATTTTTAGAAAATCGAATTAGGGATGCCTTTGGTTTTGAAGGAACACCGATACGAATTTTTGGACGCCAAAGGAAATAGTAAAGGTGGTTATACAATGGTGAAAGCAAAAGAAAGTATCGCTGTGATTGGTGCAGGGAGCTGGGGAACTGCTTTAGCGATGGTAATAGCTGATAACCAGCATGAAGTGAGATTATGGGGACATAATCAGAAACAAATTGATGAAATGAATCAAAATCATACGAATGAAAAATACTTGCCTGGGATTGAATTGCCTTTGGGGATTAAAGGATATTCGTCCATTAAAGAAGCGTTGGCCGGGATTGAAATAATTATTTTGGCGGTGCCGACCAAAGCCTACAGGGAAGTGCTTGGTCAGATTAAAGAGGCTCATGATAAACCATTGACGATCGTTCATGTGAGTAAAGGAATTGAACCTGATTCACTGCTTCGTATATCGGAAATGATTGAAGAAGTCTCTTCGGCGGATTGGCTTAAAGATATAGTGGTTCTTTCAGGACCGAGTCATGCAGAAGAAGTCAGTCTGCGTCATCCGACAACAGTTGCCGTTTCTTCAAAGAATATGAAGGCAGCCGAAAGGGTTCAGGACATCTTTATCAATAATAATTTCCGTGTGTATACAAATCCCGACTTGATTGGTGTTGAAATCGGTGGGGCATTGAAGAACATCATTGCTTTGGGTGCCGGCCTTACGGATGGTTTAGGCTATGGTGATAATGCCAAGGCTGCATTAATGACACGGGGATTGGCTGAAATATCCCGCCTGGGGGTGGCCATGGGGGCCAACCCACTAACGTTTTCAGGTTTAGCTGGGATTGGCGACTTGATCGTCACTTGTACAAGCGTCCATTCCCGTAATTGGAGAGCTGGGAATATGCTTGGTAAAGGGCAAAAGCTTGAAGAAGTTTTGGAAAACATGGGTATGGTCGTTGAAGGTGTCAGAACCACTAAAGCCGCCTATCAACTAGCTAAAAAGTACGAAGTGAACATGCCGATCACAGAAGCCTTGTACGATGTTTTATTCAATGGGGAAGAAGTGAAAAAGGCAGTTGACCTTTTAATGAATCGTTCAAAAACGAATGAAATGGAAGAACTTTTTAACATATTGGATAGCAGACAGCAGGATTAACCTCGCGTTTGTTGATTTTAATAAAAGAATTTCATTAAATTAGGCATTCGATGATGCGCCTTGCCGTGTATCAGCATACAATGCAACGAAAGTAAACTAGTAATTTGACCTCGGCACGGGGGATTTAGTCAAATGAGCAGAAGGTATCTTTATATCTTCTGCTTTTTTTATGGGCAAAAATCATTGATTCTCTTTTAGCTAACTTTAGGTTAGGGATTATGAATAATTGCATGAGTTATTCAAATTTGCATGAAATATTCTACTTATTTCCTTGTTTTTTGTTAAAAATCGACTTTTTTTTTGGTATGAAAATTGCGAAGTGTAATATAACAAAAAAATTATAAAGGAGGCCGGGAAAGTTGGTTAACTTTTCTGGCTAAACAAGGAAGGGGAAGGATACATGCAAACAGGTCAACTGAAAAGGTCTTTAAACTTATGGCATATCGTATTGCTTGGTGTTGGTTATATGACGCCGATGGTTGTTTTTGATACTTTCGGGATAGTTTCAGAAGAAACGGGGGGGCATGTGCCAACAGCTTATGTCATTGCTCTTATGGCGATGTTGTTTACTGCAGCCAGCTATGGAAAAATGGTGAAAATTTATCCGCAGGCAGGTTCATCCTATACTTATACTCAAAAAACGATAAATCCACATTTAGGCTTCCTTGTCGGGTGGTCATCGATGCTTGATTATTTATTTTTACCGATGGTGAACGCCATTTTAACAAAAATATACCTAACAGCTCTTTTTCCTGAAGTATACCCGTGGATATGGGTAGTGGCATTTGTTCTTTTAATGACAGGGATTAACTTATTCAATGTTAATTTTGCTGCCAACTTTAATAGCTTTCTAGTTTTCTTTCAAATGTTGGTCATCATTATTTTTGTGGCTCTTGTGGTCAAAGGGGTCATGGGTGGAGAAGGAACAGGTGACGTTTTTTCAGTTCAGCCATTTATCGGGCCTCATATGGAAATTTCCACACTCATTACAGGCGCTACAATCCTTTGTTTTTCGTTTCTGGGGTTTGACGCTGTAACTACATTATCGGAAGAAACACCAAATCCATCTAAAACGATTCCCCGGGCCATCTTTTTGACTGCCCTGATCGGTGGGGTTTTATTTGTGACGGCTGCATTCTTTACACAGTTATTTTTCCCTGATGTTTCCCGTTTTGGCGATCCTGAGGCGGCTTCCCCGGAAATTGCCCTTTTTGTGGGCGGGAAGTTATTTCAAGCTTTCTTTCTCGCTGGAACTTTATCCGGTACCCTTGCCTCCGGTCTTGCATCCCATGCTAGTGTTTCTAGGTTGTTATATGTCATGGGGCGTGACCAAATGATCTCAAAAAAACTTTTTGGGTTTGTCCACCCCAAATACAATACGCCATTTTTTAATGTCATCTTTGTCGGGACCATATCAATGATTGCCTTATTCCTTGATTTGGTTACGGCCGCTTCCCTCATTAACTTTGGGGCTCTAATTGCTTTTACTTTTGTGAATATTTGTGTAATCGTCCATGCAATAAGAAACAAAAGTTTCCGAACGATGAAAGGATTTCTTTCAACTATTCTGTCCCCGGTTATTGGAGGGGCATCGGTATTCATTCTGTGGCTTAATCTCGATATGAGTTCATTGATCCTAGGGGTTGTCTGGGCGTTAATTGGAATTTGTTATCTTCTGTACCGGACAAAATGGTTTACGGAATCCCCTCCGCTATTTCATTTTGAAGAAGCCCAGTGAATCCACTCTATTGATGTAACGAAGGGGGGAGGTTATAAGTCTGATGAGAAAATGGAGAGGTTTCATGCCTGTTATTCTATTCGGTTTTTCATTCATGGCTTTAGCAACGGTGTTCAGCACATATGGCATCGCAGCAGAAATGTCACATGTGGTTCCTGGAGCCTACATACTCGCTTTAATGGTGATGCTTTCCACGGAAAATGGCGAAGGTCATTCCATCGGCAGGTTCAGCATATGCCTACGCAAAAGTCGATTAATCCATATGCCGGTTTTCTGGTGGGTTGGTCGATACTAATGGATTTTATTCATTCCAATGGTCAATTATTTGTTGTTCAGCAGTTCTTTTCAGCAGCTTTCCTTCTGTACCGGCTTATGTGCGGGCTTTGAGTTTACTGATTATTGCGACGATTATCAATGTTGTGGAGGATATTAAATACGAAAAGGTGAACGCCCCTTTGTCCAATGAAAAATAAGTAAAAGATGTTTAACTGATCTTTAGGTCAAAAGGGTTCAATAAAGAACTCTTCAGATTGTAGACAAACTCGATAATAATTGAGTTTGTCTACAGTCTTTTTGAGGGTTTGTAAAATAGAACGTTGATTGGAACGTAGGGCACTCGCTTTCCACGGACGGTCCGCCCTCGGCCCTTTGCGCCTGCGGGGTCTCCCCTTGGACGGGCTTTTCCCGCAGGAGTCTCACGCACCCGTTCCAATCACTTTGTTTTAACATTTAGAAGGAACCCCTTTTATTATGGATCGAATAAAGGTAAATGTTGGGTATGAGAAGCTGAACATATTTTTTTATCTTGCAATTCAGAATTGTGTTAAAATATAGGTTGGGTTACAAAAGGAGAGTGAAACTGTGTTATCTATTCCGGATGATAAAATTAGACCATTCATATCTATAACAATTGATCAGCCAACATTTTCAGAGCAAAAAATTGATGAGATACAGGAACCTTTCTTCTTTCTTATGAAGGATAATCAAGTATTTGCCTATATCCGCATGGATGACCTCCCGTTAAATGAAAGAGTAACGACAGTCGATCAGCTTTTACAGTATGCTTTCTCGATTGAAAATGTTTGTAAATTGCATCCAAACATTTCCATGCCGCTTCTGTTTCAAATTATCGGTGAACCTATCGTACTGATAAAAACGGATGAAGGCCTGCTTACCGGTTATGTAAAAAGGGAAGATGTTTTAGCTGAATTATTCAAGCAGGACAGCAAACAAAACTTAGACCTGCTAAATGTGATTTTAACATCCATTCCTATGGGGATTTTTGTGGCTGATAAAGAAAAAAATATCGTGAACTTCAATGAATCTGGCTTGAAAATGATAAAAAAACCTTCAGAACAAGTCCTTAATGAACCTGCTGCAAACATCTTCGATAAGCAGCATATACATAACGTGTTTGCCAGCGGGAGCAGTATTCTTAATCAGCTGGAGATTACTGATGTCATGAGTGTGCTTGTCGATTATAGCCCGATTTTAAATCATGAAAAAGAAGTCGAAGGCCTGATCATCATCGTTCAGGATTTACCGATGGTTGAGGAAATGGCCATGGAAATAGATTTGATAAAAAGCTCGAATAAAGACTTGAATGCCATTTTAGCGAATATCTATGATGAAATTCTGGTCGTCAATCAAAAAGGGGAGCTATTACGCTATAGTGACAGCATTATCTCAGGTTTCTGGGGAAAGGATTTAAAAGATTATATCGGAAAGAATCTCTTGCAATTAGAAGATGAAGGGATTTTCAATCCTTCGGTCCCCCGGTTAGTCCTTGAACAAAAAAAGAAAGTATCGATTGTCCAAGATACGAAAATGAATAAAAAAGTACTTTCCGTCGGTACTCCAGTATTCAATGAAAAAGGGGATATAGAGCGTATAGTCATTGCATCTAGGGATATAACGGAAACGGCACAATTGAAATCGGAACTAAATGAAATGAAGAAAGAACTGGACTCATTCAAAAAACAAGATCAATTTTATAAAGAGTTGATTTTTGCCAGTCCTAAAATGGAGCAGATAATCAGCCAAGTCCAGAAAATCGCTCATTTTTCATCTACTGTATTAATCAACGGGGAGTCGGGAGTGGGTAAAGAAGTGATAGCCGAAGCCATCCATAAAATGGGCAGGCGCTCCAAGCAACCTTTCCTGAAGATAAATTGCGGGGCGATTCCGGAAAACCTCCTCGAAAGTGAATTGTTTGGTTATACGAAGGGTTCATTTACAGGAGCGGATAAAAATGGGAAAGTAGGATACTTTCAACAGGCCAATAACGGTGTTTTATTCCTTGATGAAGTGGGTGACATGCCTATACATCTGCAAGTCAAGCTGCTGCGAGTCCTCCAGGAACAGGAAGTGATCCCGATAGGAAGTACGACACCTGTCTCCATCGATGTTCAAATTGTTGCGGCAACGAATAAGAGACTGGAAAAAATGGTCGAGATGGGGACGTTTAGAGAAGATTTATTCTATCGATTGAACGTCATTCCCATACATGTGCCCCCGTTAAGGGAAAGGCCGGAGGATATACCGCCGCTAGCCTTTCATTTTCTGCAAAAACTGAATGAAAGGTATCAGCGGAATTACCACTTTTCCCCTGATGCCTTGAATATACTGGAAGTCTATACATGGCCGGGGAACATTCGTGAATTGCAGAACATGATTGAAAGATTGGTTGTTTCTGCAGATGAAGAGATGATCGATGCCGGCTTCATTCAAAGGTTCATTCCGGTCGGCAGTGACTTTAAACAAACAAAACCCATCATTACGAGAATCCTTCCTCTACAGGAAGCCCAGGATCATGTTGAAGAGCAATTGATCATGCTGGCCATGAAACAGTATAAAACTACGACGAAAGCGGCAAAAGCGCTGGGGATAAGTCAATCATCAGTGAGCAGGAAGTATCAAAAAGTCTTGGCTGAACAGAGTAAGAGGATCGAAAAAAATGCATATTGAAAAAAAGCCGTTGACGAGTGATGTTATTCACTTATCAACGGCTTTTTTTATGAAGGAATTTTGTAAGCTTTTTTAATGGTTTTCCAAGGATAGGTTATGCAAAGTGAAATAATGATATGCAAAATTGCATAGGTTTAGTGGTATTTATTAAAAAAAATGCGATTTTATTGGTTAATTATCTTGGCACGGTACTTGCTTGGTAAGTAAGTATAAGAAAAAAGGGAGGTAAGCATTAAAGATTCATCAAAAGCATCCTTAATTAACCATCCAATAAATTTATAAAAAAGGGAGAGTATAAAATGTCAATTAACGTAGAAAGTAAAACTCAAGCCAACCAATCAGAAACCCAGGATTATATTAAAAAGGTGCTTCAATTAATTGAGCAAAAAGAAATTTCAAAAGAAGATGCCCAATGGGTAACGAAAGAAACGGTCGAGAATTTCCGTAACCATGTAAACCCAGGGTTTTTGGAATATCGGAAGACGGTCACTAAAGACACACAATTCGCTGCGGTAGAGTGGTCTGATCAAGATTCATGTTTTACGGATGTTAATGGAAAAAAATATATTGATTGTTTAGGTGGGTTTGGCATTTATAATGTTGGCCATCGTAACCCTAAAGTAGTAAAGGCCGTAACCGATCAATTGCAAAGACAAGCCCTTCATAGCCAGGACTTACTTGATCCATTGCGTGCAATGCTTGCAAAGATCCTAGCCGATATCACGCCGGGAGATTTAAAATACTCATTCTTTACGAACAGCGGTACGGAGAGCGTGGAGGCTGCGCTTAAGTTGGCTAAAATGTACAGTGACAAATACACGATTATTTCAACGACAAAATCATTCCATGGTAAAAGTCTTGGTTCCTTATCAGCAACAGCAAAGGGCATGTTCCGAAAACCGTTCATTCCACTGATTCCAGGTGTGCGTCATGTACCTTTCGGTGATGTGGATATGATGAGAAAAACGTTTGAAAGTTGTGCGTTGGTCGGTGAAGACGTTGCTGCTGTGCTGTTGGAGCCTATCCAGGGTGAAGGAGGGGTCATCCTCCCTCCGCAAGATTATTTAAAGCAGGTTCGGGCACTATGTGACGAATATGATGCGTTATTGATATTGGATGAGGTTCAAACAGGAATGGGACGTACAGGTAAAATGTTTGCATCCCAGCTTTATGATGTGGTTCCGGACATTCTTTGTTTAGCGAAAGCATTTGGCGGCGGAGTAATGCCTGCAGGGGCCGTTGTCGCCAATGAGAAAGTGTTTAAAAGCTGGTTCGACAATCCATTCATGCACACTACGACATTTGGAGGAAATCCACTCGCATGTGCTGCTGCCATTGCTACGATCGACGTGCTTTTGGAGGAAAAATTACCGGAGCGTGCTGCAGAAGTTGGTGAATACTTCTTAAATGGGTTAAGGGAAGTGGCTAAAGAGCACAAAGATAAGGTATTGGAGATTCGCGGACAAGGATTGATGATTGGTATTGAGTTCCATAAAGACGAAGTGGGTTATGAATTTTCTAAAGCCCTCTTTGATAAAGGCATCTTGGTGGCAGGTACGCTTATAAACTCCAAAACAATTAGGATTGAGCCGTCATTGACTATACATTTGGATGAAGTGGATACAGTCATAAAAGCGTTTAAAGAGGTTTTGCCGACGCTTCAATCTTAATATAAGTAAGCAGAAAAACAGCCTTAGGGCTGTTTTTTTTGATTGGAGGGAGGAGGTATGGAAATTACTATACATATTTTTTGTTATATATCTGTACCTAAAAATTTTTTGCGCGAAAATGAGTCATGTAAATTGAGAATTACACAGTTTTGACAATGATTTAATTCCTTTAACGTAATTTGGTATGTTATAATAATTTCTGGAAAAAGGAGTGATGAAGATATGACACCTGCTCTGCAAAAAATGTGGATATCCTTTATAGCTATGGGCTTTATGGTTATCTCTATATTTCTAATCTACTTAAGCCGTTATAAATTAAAAGGTTTTTGGAGAGGCTTGACAGCAATTATCGCATACATACTTATGATTCTAGCCGGCTTGATCATCCTTATCGTTGTTCTTAGCGGGCCAACCACTTAATAGGTGAGGAGAAATGATGAAAAATTTTTTCAAAATATTATGTTTATTATGCATTGCCGTATCATTATCTGGCTGTTTATATCCAGAGAAGCAAAAAATGCAAAACCAACTGCCTTATAAAGAGCAGATACAATCCGTACAAAGTGCAGTCGATCAATTTCAGAAAGATGAAGGCGGCATACTGCCCATTGTTACAAAAGATGCAGAAACACCGATTTATCAAAAATATGTTATAAAGTTTTCTAAGATCTCACCGAGGTATCTGGCTGAACCGCCGGAAAATGCCTTTGAATCAGGGGGCGTGTTTCAATACATCCTCGTTAATGCTGAAAAAGATCCGACTGTAAAGCTGTTGGATGTCAGGATGGCACAGAAGATTCAGGATGTTTCCTTGAGATTGACTGCTTATCAGCAAAGCAACGGATATCCGCCATTTAGGGAAAGGTTATCCGATAATGTCTTTACACTTGATTATGAAAAAATGGGCCTGAAGGAAGCTCCTACGGTCACGAGTCCATTTTCACAAAAAGACTTATACCTTGTAGTTGATGGTCAAGGTGATATTTTTGTTGATTATACCCCGGATTTACTTGAGGCATTGAAGAAGTATGATGGGGAAATCAAGCCAGGTGATGATATCCGGGACTTGCTAGTGCAGAGTTCGGAGTTCGTCCCTGCCTATTCATTGCCATATACAATTGATGAAAAAACAAATAATCCAATATTTCTTACAAAATAGGCATAACCCTTCTTCTGCAAAATATATTGTAGGGGAAGGGTTATTTCTTTATCTTTATTTCATCCTACATTTTAAATAACAACCCTTATATAAAATTTCTGGTGGAGGAAGGGATTGAACCAGGGAAATAATTGGAATAAATTTTTAGGACAACATCATAGATATATAGTGTCCTAAATAAAATCAAATGGATAAACGAAATCCCAAAACTCTAATTCGGGAGGGGATACCTTGGAAAAGGTAGATATTTTTAAAGATATAGCTGAGCGGACCGGTGGCGATATATATTTGGGGGTTGTCGGTGCCGTCAGGACTGGGAAATCCACATTTATTAAAAAATTCATGGAGTTAGTCGTTATTCCGAATATCCCGTCAGAGGCGGACCGTGCCAGGGCACAGGATGAATTGCCTCAAAGTGCTGCTGGAAAGACGATCATGACTACAGAACCAAAATTCGTACCGAATCAGGCAGCATCGATTCAGGTAGCTGAAGGTCTAGACGTGAACATCCGTTTAGTCGATTGTGTCGGTTATACAATACCTGGGGCTAAAGGGTATGAAGATGAAAATGGTCCCCGCATGATTCATACGCCTTGGTATGAAGAGCCGATTCCGTTCAATGAAGCGGCTGAGATCGGTACTCGCAAAGTAATACAGGATCATTCCACATTAGGCGTAGTCGTCACGACGGATGGATCAATAGGAGAAATTCCGCGAAGTGATTATTTAGATGCCGAGGAAAGGGTTGTTGAAGAATTGAAGGAGGTTGGCAAGCCATTTATCATGATTGTCAATTCCGTTCAGCCTCACCACCCAAATACGGTCGCACTGAAGGAATCCTTGCAGGAAAAGTATGATATCCCTGTATTGGCCATGAGTGTCGAAGGAATGCGGGAATCGGATGTTTACAGCGTACTTCGTGAGGCCCTGTACGAATTCCCTGTTCTCGAAGTCAATGTTAATCTACCAAGTTGGGTAATGGTTCTGCGAGAGGATCATTGGTTAAGGGAAAGTTACCAGGAAGCGGTTAAAGAGACAGTTAAGGACATTAAACGCCTAAGGGATGTAGATCGTGTAGTCGGTCATTTCAATGAATTCGAGTTCATTGACCGTGCCGCGCTTGCAGGCATTGAAATGGGGCAGGGGGTTGCAGAAATCGACCTATACGCCCCAGATGAACTCTATGATGATATTCTGAAGGAAATTGTCGGTGTGGAGATCCGGGGCAAGGATCATCTGTTATCTTTGATGCAGGACTTTGCGTATGCGAAAGCAGAATATGATCAGGTGGCCGATGCATTGAGAATGGTCAAACAAACTGGATATGGTGTCGCAGCCCCTTCCCTTAACGATATGAGTCTTGATGAACCGGAAATCATCCGTCAGGGAGCCAGGTTCGGTGTCAGGCTAAAAGCTGTAGCTCCTTCCATCCACATGATCAAGGTCGATGTCGAATCCGAATTCTCGCCAATCATCGGAACGGAAAAGCAAAGTGAAGAATTGGTCCGTTATCTGATGCAGGATTTCGAAGACAATCCACTTTCCATATGGAACTCTGATATTTTTGGAAGAAGCCTAAGTTCCTATGTAAGGGAAGGTATACAGGTGAAATTAGCGATGATGCCAGATAATGCACGCTATAAATTGAAAGAGACACTGGAGAGGATTATTAATGAGGGCAGTGGGGGATTGATTGCCATCATCTTATAAAAAACGTTTAAAAGCTGGACCAACTCCATTAATGGATTGGTCTTTTTGCATGCAATGGACGGAAGGATCACAAGTGAAATTTCATTTACGGAGGCTTATATTTGAAAAAAACTGTTGTTTTTTAGTATAATCTTGAAAAAACCCTGTGGTTAAGCGATTTTCAGTAATATAATAAGTTTAATTTCTATAAAAAAGGGAAATGATGAATAGCGAAAGACAAAATTTATAATATATACAATTATTTATGAAAAGATTCCCATTATTTTTTGAATTCCCTTGCTAAGCTAATAGGATTTGTGATAATCTACATACAGAAAACGCGTTATAACAGCGATTTCAACCTATTTTTAAATTTATGGATGCATTATTTGGAAATTAATTCGGCTAGGTAATCCTTGATTTCCAGGGAATGAAAATTTGTAAACCGAAACTAATATCAAATCACTATTATAGTGTTGTAATAATGATTTTTTATAAAGAATCCTTTTGGGAGGAGGTGAATGGCATGAACAAAACAGAATTGATTAATGAAGTTGTGACAGCAACTGAAATTTCTAAGAAAGACGCTACAAAAGCTGTTGATGCTGTTTTTGATACAATCTTAGAAGCTCTAAAAAACGGTGATAAAGTCCAATTGATTGGTTTTGGTAACTTTGAAGTTCGTGAACGTGCGGCTCGTAAAGGTCGTAACCCACAAACTGGTGACGAAATCGAAATTGCAGCTAGCAAAGTGCCAGCTTTCAAACCTGGTAAAGCACTGAAAGATGCAGTGAAGTAATTCTACCATTACATACGGGTGCTTAACCGAAAAGGGCCGCGTGAAAACGCGGTCCTTTTTTTGCTTCTTAATTTCTATCTGTGATAATATAAAAGACAGTGAATATTTTAGAAACGCTGTAAATGGTAAATTTGCATTAAGGATATAACCATTACGAAAAAACCGTTTCCGGCGAAACTGCGTTTCTTGGGCTCGTCATTGCTGGAGGTAATGAGTCGCTTTAATTATAGGAAATATGGATATCAGGGTGTAATGCCTTGAATTTCTGAATACATAATATTATTGAATTTTTAGGAGGTACTATAAATGGCTAATGTTAATCATGCCAAAATAGAAGAAGCGGTGAAAATGCTTCTTGAGGCTGTAGGGGAAGACCCTACGAGGGAAGGGCTGCTTGATACTCCTGGCCGTGTAGCCAGAATGTATGAAGAAATTTTTTCTGGACTTAATCAGGATCCAAAGGAATATTTCGAAACAGTTTTTGGAGAAGACCATGAAGAACTCGTACTTGTAAAGGATATTCCATTTTACTCTGTCTGTGAACATCATTTAGTCCCTTTTTACGGAAAAGCCCATGTAGCATATATACCGAAAAACGGGAGAGTAACCGGTTTAAGTAAATTGGCAAGGGCGGTTGAGGCTGTTTCGAAGCGTCCACAACTTCAAGAGCGCATCACTTCAACAGTGGCTGACTCGATCATGGAAAAGCTTGAGCCTCATGGTGTAATGGTTGTAGTGGAAGCTGAACATATGTGCATGACCATGCGAGGTGTAAAAAAGCCGGGATCTAAAACAGTGACTTCTGCTGTAAGGGGAACGTTTGCGAAGGATCACCGTACTAGAGCTGAAGTGCTGGCATTCATTAAAGACTAAGGACTTGGGGGCAAGGAAAAATGAATGAAAAAAAGATTCTGAATGATTTTGTCGTAATCAAAGCCATTGAGGATAGTGTGAATGTCATCGGGTTAACTAGAGGAACCGACACCAAGTTTCATCACTCTGAAAAACTTGACTCAGGAGAGGTGATGATTGCACAATTCACGGAGCACACCTCGGCGATAAAAATCAGGGGACATGCAAAAGTTTATACTCCATTCGGGGAGATAGAAAGTGATTCTAAAAAGAATGCATCTGACAAATGATAGCTTATCTTTAATGGGTTAAATATTAAATCAATCATCTGATATCGCGTTTAACAAGCTGTAAATTTCCCGCATCCATTTTTTTGAAGAACAAAAGACGATGGTTTCCTTAGTTTTGGAAGTTTCTTTTTATAAACGTTGTCCATTTCATCTGGTTGTTTTTATGGTATAATAATGTGTATTTTACACGGACAGAAACCAATATGTATGAAAAAAATTATCTTTCGGGGATGCAAGGGTGATCTCAATTGTTAAACATAACGGACGACATAAGGCAATTAAAACGATTAATAGAAACGAAAGCTCAACATCCATATTTATTGAAGTATATACAAAAGCCAAGCTTAGACGAAGATAAACTGATATTGCTTTGGGGATTGTTTAGCGATTTGGACGTTTTAAGCGAAAAACGGAATCAATACATCATTTCAACAATGTTAGTGCAAATAGCTTTGGATACCCATGAAATCGTATCGAATTCTGGTGAAGGGGCCGAGTTGCCTGAGGTTTTGAAAAATCGCCAACTGCAAGTGCTTGCTGGCGATTACTATAGTGGCTTATACTATCAAGGGCTTGCCAGTGTAGGTAATGTTGATATGATCCGTATCCTTTCAAGCGCGATAAAAAAAATAAATGATAATAAAATCATCCTTTATCAACAAGGGTCCATTAATGATGTGCCAACGCTTTTAAAGACGATAAAAGCAATCGAGGCTTCAATGATTCATAAACTGGCGGATCACTATAATCAGCCTGACTGGATAGACATTTCGGAAGACCTGCTGCTTTTGAATCGGTTGCTTGCCGAGAAGAGGAGTTATCTGAAGTCGGGTCAATCGATAGTTTTTGATGCCCTAAGGGAAATGCCTTTTGATGACTCGATTAGTAGTGGAACCATGCTGATGTCAGAAAAAGAAGAACGGGTGCGGACCCAATTCGACAAGTGCCTGTGGGATGCCAGGCAATCTGTACAGTGCTCGATGCGGAAGCTGGCTAAATTGGGTGATGAACTTCAAGAAAGAGTGAATGTCATCTTGGAGCAAACAGAGAGTATAGCAAATTCATATGTGAAAGAAGGGTGAGTCATGGAGCAGTCTAAAGAGCAAAAAGTTCATCATGTCTTTGAAAAGATCTATGGAAACTATGACAAGATGAATTCCCTCATCAGCTTTAAACAGCATCTTAAATGGCGGAAGGCTACAATGGCCATCATGAATGTCCCAAAAGGCGCCCATGCACTTGATGTATGCTGTGGAACAGCGGACTGGACCATTGCCCTTGCTAACGAAGTAGGACCAGAAGGAAAGGTTGTTGGTTTGGATTTTAGTAAGAACATGCTGAAAATCGGCGAACAAAAGGTGAGCGAACTCAAATTAGATCAGGTGTCCCTAAGGCATGGGAATGCAATGGAACTTCCTTTTGAGGACAATAGCTTTGATTATGTCACGATCGGTTTCGGGCTGCGGAATGTCCCTGATTACATGCAAGTGCTTAAAGAGTTAAACCGGGTAGCCAAGCCGGGTGGAATGGTCGTTTGCCTGGATACTTCACAGCCGACGATGCTTGGTTTTAAACAGGGCTATTATTTTTATTTCCGTTTCATCATGCCCATGTTCGGCAAATTATTCGCAAAAAGCTATAGCGAATATTCATGGCTGCAGGAATCAGCTCGAGATTTCCCAGGTATGAAAAAGCTTGAAAGCATGTTCAAGCAGGCTGGAATGGAAAATGTCAGTTACAAGGCACATTTCGGCGGTGTTGCAGCAACACATTTCGGGTACAAGCCTTCAAAATAAGCATAATAGCAATGGACAAAGCTGGGTGGAATGTATGAAATTTAAAATGATGTATTCATTTTTGAATGCAGATTTGCAATTAATAGAAAAAGAACTAGAAGCCGCAATTGAAGCGGATTCCACTGTTTTAAGGGAAGCTTCTCTGCATTTACTGCAATCCGGTGGAAAGCGGATCCGGCCGGTATTCGTCCTATTGGGTGCGAAGTTTGGCAGTTATGATATCCATGTCGTAAAGCATGTTGCCGCGACATTGGAACTGATCCATACGGCTTCCCTTGTACATGATGATGTTGTGGATGATGCGGATTTACGCAGGGGATCTGCGACCATTAAATCAAAATGGGATAATCGTGTCGCCATGTATACAGGCGACTTCATTTTTGCTCGTGCACTGGAAATGATGGCGGTGATCGAGTCTCCTCTTGCGCATCAAATTCTCGCTGATACTATGGTTGAACTATGTCTTGGGGAAATTGAACAAATAAAAGATAAATACAATTTCGAACAGAATTGGCGGATATACCTTAGAAGGATCAAACGAAAAACGGCATTACTGATTGCATCCAGCTGCCAGTTGGGAGCAATTTCAGCGGGGGTTGAAGAGAAAGTTCACCAAAAGCTATTTAAATTCGGATATTATGTCGGTATGTCTTATCAAATCACAGATGATATATTGGATTTTACGGCTTCGGAAGAAGAGCTTGGGAAACCAGCCGGAAGTGATTTGATTCAAGGGAATATCACTTTACCCGTTTTGATTGCAATGGAAGATCCAAAGTTGAAAAAACTTATCGAAACAGTTCGGGAAGATACGCCAAAAGACGAAATGTCGCATATAATTAATGCGATAAAATCTTCCGGGGCCATTGAACAGGCAGCGAGAATCAGTGATATGTATTTAGAAAAGGCTTTTACTGAGTTGAAAGGTCTTCCTGCTATTAAAGCCAGAAAAACTTTATCCGATATCGCAAAAAATATCGGAAAAAGAAAGTTTTGATACTAGGAGTTGCGAAACTTATCAAACAATGGTAATATTCTAAAAGGATTGCCTTATAAAGGCAAATAACAATGATACATATTAGGAGTGACATTCATGGAAAGAACATTTTTAATGGTAAAGCCTGACGGCGTTCAACGCAATTTAATCGGTGAAATCGTTTCCCGTTTTGAAAAGAAAGGCTTCCTTCTTGCAGGAGCAAAATTAATGGTCATTTCCCAGGAATTGGCTGAGCAACATTACGGCGAGCACAAAGAACGTCCTTTCTTTGGCGAATTAGTGGACTTCATTACTTCAGGTCCTGTCTTCGCAATGGTTTGGGAAGGTGAAAATGTAATCGCTACTGCACGTCAAATGATGGGTGCTACTAACCCTAAAGATGCAGCAGCAGCAACAATTCGTGGTGATTTTGCCGTAACTGTTGGCAAAAACATCATTCACGGATCTGATTCAGCTGAAAGTGCTGTACGTGAAATTGGTTTATTCTTCAAAGAAGAAGAGCTTGTTGAGTATTCAAAACTTGTTAACGAGTGGGTTTATTAATTAATACGATCAATATATAAAAAGCGGGTTCCATCGACATTATGCGATGGAATCCGCTTTTTTTTGAATTGCTTTTTTATTTTGGCTCTTTTCGTAAAGATTGTTGTTTTTAAAACGAAACTATTTAAGGTTGATTGGAGCGGAAGTGC